>NZ_JBEXSI010000001.1:27758-290849 GCF_040613515.1 Streptomyces sp. NPDC006261 | reverse complement strand
CCGAGGCCCCGATCTTCGACCTCGTCGACTACGGCGTCGTCGGCGACCTCTTCACCGTCGTCCCCCAGCTCACCGAAGAGATCAACACCCGCAAGAGCTGACACCCTCCCCGCAACACCCACCCTGGGCCGCACGGTGCACCCCACCGCGCGGCCCAGCGCCGTTCCCGGCCACCATTGACGCAGGTCGAGCGGCCTTATAACTTCACTATACGGATTGTTGATTCCGGGAAGCGGAAACAGCGAGAGTGTGGAGGGTACGGTCATGGGTCAGCAGGAGAAGGTGGCAACGAGCCTCGCCGGCACGGTCAGCGAGGAGATCAGCGCCTCCCTCACGGCGGTCGACGCGGAACTCGCCCGCCGCTACCCCGGGGACCCCGGCACCCGCCAGCCCGTGCACACCGTCTACGTGCCCGGTGACGTCTTCGAGCCCGGCACCCTCCGCTCCTGGGGAGACCAGGCGCTGGCCGCCCTCGACGAACACGCCCCCGACGCCGCTTCGTTCGCCGCCGTCCTCGGCATCCCCGAGGAGCTCGCCGGCCCCGTCCACGACCGCGTACGCGCGAAGCTGGAGCGTGAACCCGTCGAGGACCTGCGCATCGACTTCGAGGACGGTTACGGGCCCCGCCCGGACGCCGAGGAGGACGAGGCCGCCGCCCGGGCCGCGCGGCTGGTCTCCGAGGCGTACGCGGACGGCACCGCCGCCCCGTACATGGGCATCCGGATGAAGTGCATGGAGGCCGGCGTGCGCGACCGGGGGATCCGCACCACGGACGTCTTCCTCACCGGCCTGATGGAGGCGGGCGGGCTCCCCGAGGGGCTCGTGCTGACGCTGCCCAAGGTGACGTACCCCGAGCAGGTCACCGCCTTCGTCCAGCTCCTCGAAGCCTTCGAGAAGGCCCACGGCCTCGACGCGGGACGCATCGGGTTCGAGATCCAGATCGAGACCAGCCAGTCGATCCTCGCCGCCGACGGGACCGCCGCCGTCGCCCGCATGATCGACGCGGCCGGGGGCCGGGCGACCGGCCTGCATTACGGCACCTTCGACTACAGCGCCTGCGTCGGGGTCAGCGCCGCCTACCAGGCCAGCGACCACCCGGCCGCCGACCACGCCAAGGCCGTCATGCAGGTCGCCGCCGCGGGCACCGGCGTGCGGGTCTCCGACGGCTCCACCAACGTCCTGCCCGTCGGCCCGACCGCGCAGGTCCACGAGGCCTGGCGGCTGCACTACGGCCTCACCCGCCGCGCTCTGGCCCGCGCCTACTACCAGGGCTGGGACATGCACCCCGGTCACCTGCCGACGCGTTACGCGGCCGTCTACACCTTCTACCGCGAAGGCCTGGAGCCCGCCGCCGCCCGGCTCGCCGCGTACGTCGCGAAGGCCGGCGGTGACGTCATGGACGAGCCCGCCACCGCCAAGGCCCTCAGCGGCTACCTGCTGCGCGGCATCGACTGCGGCGCGCTCGACACCGCCGAGGTCGCCAGGCTGACCGGCCTGACCCGCGCCGACCTGGACGCGTTCGCCTCGCCGCGCCGGGGCGACCTGACAGTCACGGCTCCGTAGGGGCCGTCAGCAGGCGTCGCGCCCCGGCTGCGGTACGGCCGGTCCGGGGCGTGCAGGCCCGCCCACTCCGGCGCGGCGCACGCCTTGAGCCGCGTCGCGCGGCGCCCGGTCAGGCCGTCCCGGAGCAGGGCTTCGAGTACCGTTCGTACGATCTCCGCCACTGGCCCGTCGGTGGCCGGGCGCAGGGCGAGCGTGCCGTCCGGGCGCACGGCCGGGCGCTCGCCACGGAGTGGATCAGCCGGTTGAGGGCATCGAGCACCTCGGGCGAGGAGCGCTCGACGAGGAAAGCCCGCAGGGTCTCCCGGGCTCCGTGAGCGCCGCCAGCTCGGCCGGGGCGACCGCCTGCGGATAGCCGTCCGCCCGCAGCCACCTGCCCGTCGTCGCCGGACGGGCGAGCTCGTCCTCGCCGTGGAGACGGGTCGCGGTGTTGCAGAACGCCTCGACCGGCTGGGGTCGGTGCCGGTGCCGACCCGGATCATCCGGGGGTGTGAGGACGGGTCCCTTCCCGCGCCCTTCGCCGAGCAGCTGCACGCGCTGATCCCGCACTCCGAGCTGCACTGGCCGGAGGGGGCGGGGCACGCGACCTTGAGGATGCGCCCGCGCGGCTCCTGGCCCTGCTCACCCGGGAGTTCCGCGCGGGGACCTGACGCCAGGGCTCAGGCGGGCGGCAGTTCGCCCGAACCGCGCGGAATGAGCGTGGTCGGCAGCTCCACCCGGACCGGGGCGTGGTCGGCGCCGTCGAGCCGGCGGAAGAGGTGCTCGGCAGCGGTTCTGCCGACGGCTGCCGCGTCCTGCGAGATGACGGTGATGCCGAGCAGGTCCGCCAGCTCGATGTCGTCGAACCCGACCAGAGCCACCGGCCGTTCCTGCTCCGCGATCACCCGGACCGCCGTCACCGTCACCCGGTTGTTCCCCGCGAAGAACGCGGTGACCGGCTCGGGCCCGCCGAGCATCTCCTCGGCGGCCGCCCGGACCCGGCCGGGGTCGGTGGTGCCGAGCGAGACCCAGCCGTCCTCCACGGCGATCCCCGCGTCGGTCATGGCCGCGTGGTAGCCGCGCAGGCGCTCGGTGGCGGTGTGGATGCGCGGCTGGTCGCCGATGAACCCGATCCTGCGGTGGCCGTGCGCGATCAGGTGGGCCACGCCCTCACGGGAGCCGCCGAAGCTGTCGGAGAGCACCATGTCCGCCTCGACCCGGCCCGCCGGGCGGTCCACGAAGACCGTGGCGATGCCCGCCTTGATCTCGGGCTCCAGATACCGGTGGTCGTCACCCGCCGGGATCACGATCAGGCCGTCCACCCGGCGGGCGCACAGGGCCAGGACGAGCTCCTGCTCGCGCTCGGGATCCTCGGCGCTGGAGCCGTTGATGAGCAGGGCCCCGTGGGCGCGGGCGACCTCCTCCACAGCGCGGCTCAGCGGGCCGTAGAAAGGGTCCGCCAGGTCTTCCAGGACCAGGCCGATGGAGGCCGTACGCCCCTTGCGCAGCACCCGGGCGCTGTCGTTGCGGCGGAAGCCCAGCGCGTCGATCGCCTCCTGCACGCGGCGCTCGGTGTCGGGCGTGACGCCGGGCTCGCTGTTCACCACCCGGGAGACCGTCTTGAGGCCCACTCCGGCGCGGGCTGCCACGTCCTTCATGGTCGGCCGGTTGCCGTAGCGGGTCTCGGAATGACGGGTGGTCCGGTCCACGGGGCGCTGTCCTGTCGTCGGATACGGGCGGGATGGGCGGGTCGGGCGTGGGCGGCGGTCGGTGATTCGGGCGGCATACGGGCACCTCCGGACGGCCCGCGGAGCCTGCTGCGGAGACGAACGGAGGCTGTGGCGTCGAGCATAGGCCCTGGACAACGTTGTCACCGCAATGGAGACTGTGCAGACTATTGACTGAACCCGCAGGTCCCGCCCTTCACTCATCCGGAGAAGCCACACCGATGCATACCGACCTCGTCGCCGCGCTCGACATCGGCGGCACCAAGATCGCCGGCGCGCTGGTCGACGGTGGGGGATCCCTCCTCGTACGGGCGCAGCGGCCGACGCCCGCCCGGGAGGGTGCCGAGGCGGTGATGGGCGCCGTGGACGAGGTGCTGGGCGAGCTGACGGCCTCACCGCTGTGGGACCGCGCTGGCTCCGCCGGGATCGGCAGCGCGGGTCCCGTCGACGCGGCCACGGGCACGGTCAGCCCGGTCAACGTTCCCGGCTGGCGCGACTTCCCGCTGGTGGAGCGGGTGCGGAAGACGATCGGCGGGCTGCCCGTCGCTCTGGTCGGCGACGGAGTCGCGATGACGGCGGCCGAGCACTGGCTCGGGGCGGCGCGCGGCTACGACAACGCGCTCTGCCTCGTCGTGTCGACGGGCGTCGGTGGTGGCCTGGTCCTCGGCGGCTCCCTCCACCCCGGCCCCTCCGGCAACGCCGGCCACATCGGTCACATCAGCGTCGACCTGGACGGCGACCTGTGCCCCTGCGGCGCGCGCGGCTGCGTCGAGCGCATCGCCAGCGGCCCGAACATCGCCCGCCGAGCCCTGGACAGCGGCTGGCTCCCCGGCCCGGACGGCGACACCACGGCCGCCGCGGTGGCCGCCGCCGCGCGCGCCGGGGACCCGGTCGCCGTCGTCTCGTACGAGCGGGCGGCCCAAGCGCTCGCGGCCGGGATCGCGGCTACCGCCACCCTGGTCGAGATCGACATCGCGGTGGTCGGCGGGGGAGTGGCGGGCGCCGGCGAGGTGCTTTTCGCGCCGCTGCGCCGCAGCCTGCGCGACTACGCCACGCTCTCGTTCGTCCGGGGGCTCACCGTCGCACCCGCCGTGATGGGCACCGACGCGGGGCTGGTCGGCGCTGCGGCCGCGGCGATCGCGCTGCGGTAACGCAGCCCTCGACGGCCCTCGAAGGGGGCCCGGTTCGTCAGGCCGGGCACCCTCCGAGGACCCGCGTGACGCCCCCTCAGAGTCCCGCGTCCGCCGGCTGCTGCGGGACGACCACGAGAAAGACGTCCTGGTCCAGGTTCATCACGACCTCGGCCGCCAGGCCCTCCCCGCGGCGTGCGGCCGCGAACTCCTCGGCCGCACGGCTGCCGCGGGGGTCTCCTGCCGGGAACCGTTCGAGAATCGTCCGCCGCATGGCGCACCCCCAGTTGTCCTGTGCCGCCGGCCCACGCCCGGGCCAGGCGATTGCCTGATCAACGAGCCCTGCTCGTCATCGATACGGCTGCCCCCAAACCCGGCTCCGTACCGTCGGCTCTCCCGAATCGGTCCGGATCCCTCCGTCCGGCAACGCCGTCGCCACGGTGAATTTCCCCGCCAGAGTGTTGCGGGCAAGCCACAGGGGGCTACGAAGAGGGGCGACCGTGATCGTCTCGATCAACGGTCGTGTCGACGAAGAGCCTGCTCGGCGGCCTAACCGCTGAGATCCATCTCGCCGGCTAGCCTCCCTTGGCCTTCATCGGCTTCGGCCAGCCCTGGTGGGGAACGTCCTTCTCCCGTCTGTCTCCCCCATGGGAAACAGGGGACGGCCCCGACGGCTACGCCGGGGCCGTCCATGGAGCCAGAGAGGAGCGCCCACCCGGGAGGCGGACCGGGCCGACTTTCCTGGCTGGTCAGGCTTGGCAGGGGTTGGCGCCCGGGCGAGGCTGGACAGGGACCGCTGCGGATGCAGGGACAGTTGGGCGGAGGTCACCACTGGGGCGGTGAGTAGTCCGGCGGTCAGGCGGATCAGCTGTTCTGCAGCCTGTGGCTCGGCGCGGCTGCGCTGCCGACTGACTACCGCCGAACAACCGGTGGCGACTGGCTCCCGGCGAACAGCCGGTGGGGGACGGGGGACGCGTACTGCCGCCCCCACCGATCGGGGCACCGCCAGTCCCGGCCGGCATCCGAGACCGCCGCTTCGGCCACTGATCGTCGACGAAGCCTGGGGCGCCTGCCTGCCCTTCCATCACCCGGATCTGCCGCTCCGGGCAACAAAGAAGGTGGGCCGGGCCTGCTGCCGGTCCAGCGGCTCTGCGCTACGCCTTGACGTGCTCCTGGCGAACTGGCTTCATGGGAGCGCTCCCATATCCGCGTTGAACTTCACATCACCGGCACCTACTTCCTGGAGTCGCAGTGAGACCAGCAACGAGTACGGCACGTCGCGGGCAGAGGCCCTTGAACGTCCTGCTGAAAAGTCTGGCCGCCCTTCTGGGCGTCGTCATGCTGGGCGCTCTCGGCCCCGCCGCAGCGCAGGCCCGGCCCGCCGGGGCGGAAGTCTCGGCCACGGGCCTGCACATCAGCAACGGCCGCCTGCTGGAGGCCAACGGCAACGACTTCGTCATGCGCGGGGTCAACCACGCGCACACCTGGTACCCCGGCGAGACGCAGTCGCTGGCCGACATCAAAGCCTTCGGAGCCAATACCGTTCGTGTCGTCCTCTCCGACGGACACCGCTGGACGAGGAACGGCCCGGACGAAGTCGCGGGCATCATCGACGACTGCAAGACCAACCGGCTGATCTGCGTCCTGGAGGTGCACGACACCACTGGCTACGGCGAGGACGCCGCGGCAGGCACCCTCGACCACGCCGCCGACTACTGGATCAGTCTCAAGGGCGTACTCGCCGGCGAAGAGGACTACGTCGTCATCAATATCGGCAACGAACCCTGGGGCAACACCGACCCCGCCGGCTGGACAGCGCCGACCACCGCCGCCGTCCAGAAGCTGCGCGGCGCGGGGTTCGCCCACACGATCATGGTGGACGCGCCCAACTGGGGCCAGGACTGGCAGGGTGTCATGCGCGCCAACGCCCAAGCCGTGTACGAGGCCGACACTATGGGCAACCTGATCTTCTCGATCCACATGTACAGCGTCTACAGCACGCCTCAGGCGATCACCGACTACCTGCAAGCCTTCGTCGACGCCGGGCTGCCCCTTCTGATAGGTGAGTTCGGTGGACCCGCCGACCAGTGGGGGGACCCTGACGAGGACACCATGATGGCCACCGCCGAGGCACTCGACCTCGGATATCTGGCGTGGTCCTGGAGCGGCAACACCGACCCGGTCCTGGACCTGGCCATCGACTTCGATCCCAGCCGCCTGAGCTCCTGGGGTGAGCGCGTCTTCCACGGAACCAACGGCATCGCCCAGACCTCGAGGGAAGCCACCGTCTTCGGCGGTGGCGGAAACCCGGGCGACACGCAGGCCCCGACGGCCCCCGGCGCTCCGGTCGCCTCCACGGTGACGGCGGCCTCAGTCGTCCTCACCTGGCCCGCAGCGTCGGACAACGTTGCCGTCGTTGGTTACGACGTCGTCCGGGTGAGCGGCAGCGCCGAGGCCGTGGCTGCCTCGTCCGCCACCAACAGTGCCACCGTGACGGGCCTTGCTGCCGACACCGCGTATACGTTCGCGGTGTACGCCCGTGACGCGGTCGGCAATCGCTCGGCCCGTTCCGCCACGGTGAACGTCACCACGGACAAGGACGGCCCCACGCCGGGCGTGGGCTGCTCCGTCGGCTACCGGGTGGTCGGTGAATGGCCCGGTGGGTTCCAGGGTGAGATCACCATCCGTAACACCGGCACCACCGCCATCAACGGGTGGAACCTCGCCTTCGCCTTCGTCGACGGCCAGAAGCTCTCCAACGTGTGGGGCGGGACCGCCACGCACAGCGGCTCGACGGTCAGCGTCGCCCCCGCCGGATACACGGCGGTGATCACAGTGAACGGCTCCATCGTGCTCGGTTTCACCGGCACCAAGGGCACCACCAACACGGCGCCGACGGCCTTCACCCTCAGCGGCACCACCTGCACGGCGGCCTGAGAACGGCCGTTGCGCTGGCCGGCGGGGAACCCCGCTCCCTGCCGGCCAGGTGCGGCCGAGGGGGGGGGCGATGGCCAGAGCGTCGGCGCCGTTGTCGCCGACCCCGCCGATCTGGCGGTCTTCGGTGCACCCGTCGCGGGGTGTGAGGCCGCGGATCGCGTACTCGACGGCGGCGGTCACGAAGTCCTGGGCCGGGCGGCCGACAGCCCGAACGAGGATGCGGTGTCGGCAGGTGACGAGCTGGCCTGCCGTGGCGAACAGGCGGAACCGCAGGCGCGCGTTTCTCCGGGGCCGTGGTCGAAGAGCCTCACGAGCGGGTGGTGGCCGTAGGCCTTCCTCCAGGTCGGGGCGGCGTCCTGCTTGTCCGAGTGCGCGACCACCAGGACCCCGCCCACGGTCACCTGCTCGCCGACATCCGGAGCCTGGCCCAGTCAACTCCCGGACGCTTTTGCGGACTTCGGAACGTGCGGCGCGGACCGCTCCAGACGCCCGCCCCTGGCCGCGCTCCGGGCGTGTGCTGGGGGCCACCGCGTCCGGGGGAGTACGGGTGTTCCGGCAGCCGCCGCAGTCCTTGGGCGGCCTCGCCGCTGAAGCACGGCGCCAGGGCCGCCGGCCTTCGCCGCGAAGAGACTGGTGTGAGGCGTGTCCGCCAACATGTGGCGCATCAGGAACGACGCGCCTCGTGACCTTACAGGCGCCACTCCTCGGCCAGCAGCCCGAGGAGTTCCGACTGGCGCTTCTCCAGGTGCTCCGGTGTCCAGGTTTCCTGCCCCAGAACCTGTGTGGTGAGGGGGAAGGTGACGACGCCCCGCTTGAGGTAGCGCTCCTTCTTGGCGGTGAAGTCGAGGTTCTGCACCTGCGAGTTCTTCGCACGGCTGAGCAGCACCAGGTTGGCCAGTCGGTGCGTCCACAGCGTGCGTTCGTCCGCGGTGAAGTCCGCACGCCATGGCGATTCCGGACCGGGGTTCTGGGGGAGCACGTGTTCGACCGTGATCCGCGGGGCGTGGTAGGTGGCCACGATGTCGTCCTCGGCGACCAGCTCGTCGAGCCGTAGCAGGATGAACCGGCGTGTTCGCAACTCGTGGTAGACCTCGCCGTCGAGCCGACGCAGTGTCTCGGCCCGCTCGGTCTCCGTCAGCTGGAGGGCTGGCGCTTCGAGGCCCTTGCCGGCGTTCAGCTCCTTGAGGAGTTCGGCGAATCGGAAAACGCGTGGAGTGGTGTAGACGCGTCGGACGAACATGCTCGCAGCGAGGCGCTCCAGCAGCCGGAGGAACGACCCCAGCCACAACGGATCGTCTCCGTGGGACCGGAGCGCCCAGAGCGCGGCGGGCCACCAGTCGTTGTTGTCCAGCTGCAGCAGTCTGCGGAACCACAGGTTGACCTGGTCCGATCCGGTTCCGGCCGCGTACGCCCTGTCCCGGATCACCGCGGACGCCTCGGCGTAGGGAACGAGTACCTGGTTCACGAACTCCTCGGCCCGTCCGCCCTTGTAATGGACCAGCACCTGACTCTGGAACTCCTTGAGGAGTTCCTGCCGCGCCCGTTCGCCGGAGAAGATCATGCGGATGTGGAGGAAGAGATCGGAGAAGTCCTCGCGGCCGAGGCTCTCCTCCGCGTCTTCCCACCGCCTGGCGTAGACCTCCGATATCTCCTCGTCGATCTCTCCGATGATCTGGGCCTTGAAGATGTCGGCAGGTGACAGGTCCAGGCCCCGGGAGTTCATGACGCTGAAGATCCGGTGAGCACTGTCCAGATCGGGAGTGCTCACCGCGACGAGGAAGGTCTGGACTCCCATCAGCTTGCACAACGAGAGACGCTGCTCGTCGCTCCAGGAGGCCAGGGCTGTGTGCAGCGCCTGCGCGTTCGCCTGAACAGCCCTCTGCGCGTCCGTCCTGAGGTTGTGCGGGTTCAGGTCCAGAAGCGTCTTGACGGAACCGGCGGTCTGGATGTGCTGGTGGAAGAAGTCGGCGTCTCTGGGGCGCAGAGTGAGCCGGGGCTTGGCCTTCAGCCCCAGAACCGTGTTGCCGGGCTCGGAGATCATGGCGACCAGATTGGTCACCACGTCGGCCTGCTGAGCCAGATCACGCAGAACAGCCAGCAGGATGGTCAAGGTGGTCAGACGCTGCTGGCCGTCGATGACGTCTGCCTCGGCGGTGCGACTGTCCTTGACGAGCACCAGTGAACCGAGGAAATAGGGCTCCCCGTCACCTCTCAGGAGAGCTTCCTCGAGGTCCGCGAGGAGTTGCTGAGCCTGTTCGGGCTGCCAGGCGTACGGACGTTGGTAGTCCGGGATCCTGAAGTCGTAGTCACTGCAGAAGACTTTGTGCAGTGGTACTTCGCGTGCTTCGAGCTGAGCCATGATCTTCATCATTCCGCACCGTGGACATGCCCCGCAGCGAAGTGGAAGAAGACCGGGGAGCCCGCCGCCCGCCCGTGTGCCGTTCACGCCGAGCGGGACAGGCCCGCGGGCGGCGCACCGGCCACACATCGAGCGGCTGGCGACGGGCCGGACAGCATGGGCGTCAGGCGAGCGGCGTGAGCTTCTTCGCCGTACTGCAGTGCTCGGCCCGCCCGTGCCGCCACAACTGCACCGTGGTCAGCGTGAGGAGCGCGGCGAACACCACGAGGAAGACGCTCGCGATCATCGCCTGCCCGCCTCCCCCTTTTGATTCGTCGTAGGAGAACAGGATGAGGGCGGACAGCAGCATCCCCGCCACGTACACCGAGCGGACGCGCCGCAGCTGCCGCACCGCACGAGGAGCAAGAGCAACACGCTTCACGAAGAACATGTCCCCGCAGTACCCCGTGTCCGGGCGTTGAGACGTCATTTCGACGGCCAACCGCCTTACGGACAGCGCTCCGTCTCGGCTTCGTGCACGGTTTCGACGGCAACGCACGCCTGGTTCCGCGCCGATCACGGGACCGAGGACGGGTTCACCGGTGTGGGGCTGCCCGTGCTCGCCACAGCCGTGACCCGGGGAAATCCCTCGTCACCGTCCGGCGGATGCCTGACTCCGAGGGCAGCCGGCCCGCGTTCGGGGAGATCGACGCGCTGATCGCCGACGGCGAGGCGATGCCGACCTGGTGGCGGCCGTCGGCCCCGCCGCCGACTGGGACGCGGAAGCCGGTGCGGCGGCGGCCCGCGGGTTCCTCACGGTCCGACCGGCGGATGCGCCGAACCCCGGACGGTGTGTCCGGCCGGACCATCTCACCGGGTCACCGGGTCACCAGGTCACCGTCTCACCAGGGCCTGAAGGTCGCGTCCGGCCGATCCGCAGCGCTGACGCGCTCGCTGTACAGCAGCGCGCCCCGGTGCCGCAGGTAACTGCCGGGTGTGCTGTAGGACTCGAACGAGGCCAGGGTCCGGTCGGAGAGTCCGGGTACGCGTCGCCATGTGGCGTCCACCCGGAAGTCGGCGTCATCCGTTCGCGTGTCGATCCACACCTCTCCGTCCCGCTGCCGCAGGAAGGTTCCGGGGAAGTTGACCGACTCGAGTGACGCGGCCGACGGGTCCGCCAGACCGGGAACGACCTTCCACTGCATGTCGGCGTAGGGCGTGACATCGGGGTCGACCCGGCCACGGCTCCACGCGTGCCGGATGAACTGGTTGGGGGCGTCGGACGCCTCGAAGCTGAACACGTTGGAGCGGATCGAGACGTTGTCGAAGCGGGTGGACGGCTTGCCCGGTGCTGCTTCGGTGCCGCCCTTCGGCGGCAACGGGGTGGTGTGCAGGCCGTTGGCCCCAGAAGCGAAGGCCGAGTCCGTCGTGCTGATCTTCGGCTCGGCCATGTCGTCGACGTAGACCTTGAGGGACGGCCCTACGGCCTCGATCCTCACCCGGTGGGTCTTGCCGACCGCCCCCGTCAGCCGGGCCGTCGCCAGCGGTGCCCGTTCGCCGCCCGTGGCCTTGCCGAGGACCAGGCCCTTGGGGGTGAGGTCGGCGTAGTAACCGTAAAAGCCCTCGGTACCGGTGCCCGGTCGCGAGACACGGAAGGCGAGGCCCGATGCGCTCCGGCTGTGCCGCAGGGTCACGTCGGCCTCGTAGATCAGGTCCGAGAAGTTGGTGTCCTGGAGCGAGAGACCACTGGAGGAGGATACGGCGGAGTACGCTCCGCGCTCGGGAGTCCAGCCGGCGCCACCGTACGTGCGCCAGCCGACTGCGTTGCCGTCGTCGAAGTTGTCCTTGACCTTCATGGTGACCGGACGGATCGTGCCGTCCTCGTTGAAGTGGATCCGGTCGTAGGCCAGGGCCCGGTGGTTGCCGTCGGTCTCGCTCAGCGGGCGGCGGTGGTAGACGATGTACCAGATATCGGTGCCCGGCACGTTGACGACCGAGTTGTGCCCGGAGCCGCGGGCGACGGCCGAGTCCTGGGCCAGCACCTTGTCGATCTTCTTGAACGGGCCGGTGGGGGAGTCCGCCATGGCGTACGACACCGAGTAGTCGGGGCCGGTCCAGCCGCCCTCGGACCACATCATGTAGTACGAGCCCCCGCGCTTGAACATGAAGGAGCCCTCGACGTAGTTCTCCGGGGTGATCTCCTTGTAGGTCGATCCGTCGGGGAAGGTGTCGAGGCTGGTCATGTCCGGGTTGAGCTTGACGACGTTCGCGTGGCCCCATCCGCCGTAGTACATGTACGCCTGGCCGTCGTCGTCGATGAAGACGTCCTGGTCGATCGGCTGGGCACCGTTGTGGAACCGGGAGATCAGCGGGCCGCCGATGGCGTCCTTGTACGGGCCCTCCGGGCGGTCGGCGACGGCGACGCCGATCCCGCCGTGCTCGGAGTCGTTCTGGATGTCGTTGGCCGCGAAGTAGAGGTAGTACTTGCCGTCGCGGAAGACCGGAGCGGGCGCCCAGAGCGCGTACTTGGCCCAGGAGACGTCGGCGATGTCCAGCACCTTGGAGTGCTTGGTCCACGTCACCATGTCCGTCGAGGAGAACGCGTCCATGAAGGTCTGTTCGGCGTACCTGCGGGACGTGGTGGGAAAGATCCAGAAACGGTCGTCGTAGACCGCGACATCCGGGTCGGCGTACCAACCCTCGACCAGTGGGTTTCCCGCCTCGGCCGTGCTCTGGACCGGTACCTCGATCGCCCGGGCGGCTGCCGGGCCGTCGGCTCCCGCGGGGGATGGGGCGACGCTCGCCAGCAGGGCGGCGGCCAGGGCGATGAGGGAGAGCTTGCGGATGGTGCGCACCATGTCTGCGGGGCCTTTCTCGTATGCGACAACGTTGTCGGGCGGAGGTGCGTGGCAAGGCGGGGTGCGCACGTACTGGAGGGGCGGTCTGCCGTCGGAGCTATGCGGGGCGTGCGAGTCCAGCCGGTCCCAGGGGCGGGCGGGCCGTTGTACGACGTTGCAAATTCTGCGACGTGCAGCATAAGAACATGGGTGCTGCCCTCTGTCCACCCCACTCCCACCACATCCGGCGTTCAGCGGGGGAGCCGGCGGGGGTGCGGTACGGCGGCCGTGCGGAAACCTGTGACGCGTGCCCCGGCCGCACCCCCGGGTCCGGCGGTCCGGAGGAGAGTCCGCCCCGGATCCTCGCCGGGCACTGGGCGGTCCGCGACACGCACTCGGCGGACGGACCATCCGTGCCGGGGACATGCTCCTGCCCGGCCCCGGGGCGGCCGATACCGGGCCATCGGCCGCGATGTCACCCAGCATCCGCCACGGTGCTGCGCTGTCCGGGACGTGGTCTGCATCGCGCTGCCCGCGCTGTTCGGACGGTTCCCCGGCCTGAGACTCGCGATCGCCGACCAGAACATGAGCGGGCTCCAGCCCGTATCCCTGCGGGCTGCCGCGGACAAGGTCTTCCTCGACTCCGCGATCGTCACCGGCCGCAGCTCAGCGACACCCTGGCCACGGGGCAGGAGACCGCCGATCGGACGGCAGGCTGGACAGCCTCGCCGTCCTGAGTCACGGTGTGCGGCAGTGAGCCGATGCGGTGAAGGCCGGTCGAAGCGCTTCGATTCTCCTATGGACACGGGTTGTGAGCGAGTCTAGGCTCCACGATGTCTGTGCATGTCAGAGTGTGAGGGGAGCACAGCAAGGCGCTGTCGAAGCGCTTCATCTGCTCTCCCTTGTAGTCGCCGTCTGTAGGGGAGAAGTCGAATGGTCACGCTCGCCGAGGTCGCCCAGCACGCCGGAGTGTCCGCGAGCACGGTGAGCTACGTCCTCAGCGGCAAGCGGTCGATCTCCGCCTCCACCCGGGAACGGGTCGAGCGCAGTATCCAGCTGTTGGGCTACCACCCCAACGCCGGTGCCCGTGCCCTCGCCAGCAGCAGGTCCAACATCATCGCGCTGATGGTGCCCCTGCGCACGGACATGTACGTGCCCGTGATGATGGAGATCGCCATCGCCGTCGCCACCAGTGCCCGTACGCACGGCTACGACGTCCTCCTGCTCACCGGCGAGGAGGGGCCGGCGGCTGTCCGGCGGATCGCGGGGAGTTCTCTGGCGGACGCGATGATCCTGATGGACGTCGAACTGCACGACGAGCGGTTGCCGCTGCTCCGTGAGTCGGGCCGGACCGCCGTCCTGATCGGCCTGCCGGCCGACACCGGTGGGCTGACCTGTGTAGACCTCGACTTCGAGGCGACCGGTGCGCTCTGCGTGGACCATCTCGCCGGACTCGGACACCGCGAGGTGGCGGTGATCGGCGAGGCGGCCGCCGTCTACGAGCGGCACACCGGCTTCGCCGAACGGACCGTGGACGGCGTACGGGCGAAGGCGCAGAAGGCAGGGATGCGGATCCTGCACCGTCCCTGCGAGGGCGGGTACGCCGCGATGGCCGGCACACTGGGCCGCATCTTCGACGAACGGCCCGGAACGACCGGATTCATCGTCCAGAACGAGGCCGCGGTCGAGCCTCTGCTCAACCTGCTCCAGCAGCAGGGGCGAGCGGTGCCGGAGGACGTGTCCGTCATGGCCGTCTGCCCCGAGCAGGTGGCCACGCAGGCCTCGGTGCGGCTCACCTCCGTGGCCATCCCGGCACAGGAGATGGGGCGCCGCGCAGTGGAACAGGTGGTTGCGAAGCTCGCCGGCCGGGGTACCGACGAGGTGGAACTGCTGGAGCCCGTCCTCACGGTGCGTGCGAGCACGGGACCGGCGCCGGCCTGAGTGTCGACGGGGCGACGGGGCCCGGGCAGACCGCCCAGTTGTCGGCGGGCGGCCCCGCGACGCTCGGGCAGGCCCGCTGACGGCGCACGGACGCCGGGCCGGGGCATCCCCGGGCCCGGCGTCCGTCCGGATCAGCTCGACGAGACGTTGAACCCGTTGGTCGTGAAGTTCAGCCCGCCGACGGACGACGTGATCTCATAGCCGAACTGGACGTCACCGATGGTCTCGTTGCCCCACCAGCCCTTGGTGTCCTTGATCCACTTCAGGATCGGCAGGATGTCGACGGTGCCGGCGGACGAGTCGGAGGTCCGCAGGAACGAGAAGACCTCGTTGGCACCGTTGTCACCCTTGTAGACGGCCCAGGTGTGCCCGCCGAGGGTGACCGTTCCCTGAGAGGTGCCTAGCGGACCGACCGCACCGTTGTGGTTCACCCAGAGCATCACCTCGTAGTCGTAGTCCGTGTCCCAGATGTCGTACGACGTGTTGTACGCACCGGACGACGGGACCGTCACGTCGTAGCCGCTGGTCAGCGACGAGAGTGACGTGATCGACTTGTTGACGATCTTCTTCGCGTTCGGGTACGACTTGATGCCGCCGGTGTTCGGGTGGTTCGCCGTCACGCCCCAATTGCTCGACGAGTTGGCCCAGATGGACTGGGTGCCCGCTCCGGAGCCCCATATGTTGTTGTAGAGGATGTAGTTGTCGGACGTGGTGTAGTTGCCCCACTGCTCCGACGAGGTCCAGATCGCGGCGTGGGCGGGAGCCGCCGCGAAGCCGATCAGCGCGGCCACGGCTGCAGCCGGGGCCAGCAGGAGCCTGGTCAGGGTGGAATGTGCCACGGGGTGTTCCTTCCATGTGGGGATGGAGGAGTGCTACCGCGACCTCAGGGTGAGGACGCGGTCCACGCCGGCCGTCAGCTCCAGCGGAGCCGGGGGGTTTCCGGCGGAGGTCTCGGTGAGGGCGAGCCCGTCACCCGTACGCAGATCGACCCGGGCGTCGCGGGTGGGGCGCAGCACGGCGGTGGCGCCGTCCTGCGACCAGCACAGGTCGAGGTGTGCGCCGAACCGCGTTCGTACGCCGCGGAGTTCACCGGCCGGGTACGCCGCCGGGACTGCCGGCAGCAGCACCAGGCGGCCGGGCGTCGACTGGACGAGCGACTCGATCACGGCGGCGGGCAGGCTGTGGGCCGCGTCCGCGTTGTAGACGTTCCGCGACGGGTAGTGCGCGCTCATCAACGAGTCGTGGAAGAAGTCGCCGCCCAGCACCGCGTCCAGCGCCGCCGACACCCTGGAGGGGTCCCGCAGCCGGGCGGCGATCAGGGCGTGGTGCAGATGCCCGTGGGCGGAGTCGTTCTCCGAGCCGCGCAGCTCCAAGGCGCGGTGCGCGGCCGTGGCCAGCTCCGGGGTGTCGTACGGGTTGATCGCGTCCAGCGGCCACACCGGATAGAGGTGGCTCAGGTGGCGGTGGTCGTACGTCTCCCGCAGACCCGGCCACGCCCACTCGGCGAGCGCCCCGTCCTCGTTCACGAGGTACGCCGGGAGCCGGGCCGCGAGTGACCGCCACAGTGCGGCGGACGGGTGCCCGGGGGCGTGTCCGGCGGCTGTCGTCAGGGCGTGGCGGGCCGCGGCGATGTCCATTGTCGCGTTCACCGTCCCCCAGCTCGCGTTGGCCGGCCGGTTCTCGGGGGAGTACGAGGGCACGACCGCAAGGTTCCCGTTCGCATCCTCACGGCTGAGGAAGTCCTCGTAGAACAGCGCCGCTTCGACGAGTGCGCCGGTCAGAGCGGCGTCCGGGGTGCCCGTCGTGACCTCGGCGTGTTCCAGCAGCGGCTGCAGCAGCCAGTCGGCTCCCGCCGTCCACAGGTGCAGCGGATAGGCGCGCTGGAAGTGCCGTGTGTGGCCCGACACGCCGTCGGTGTGGGACGGCGCGACGATGCCCCGTGCCCCGAAGAGCGAGCGGGCGTTGTCCTGCCAGTCGGACAACTGCCCGTGCACGAGGGACGCGAGGGCCTCGGTGACCTCCGGGAGTGCGGCTGCCGCGGCGGAGGCCACCTGGAGGTTGAGGTTGGCGTTCGTGGTGAAGGCCCCGGACCAGGCCGTGTCCCAGTCGCCGGTCCACAGACCGGTCAGCCGGGGCGGCAGCACCCCCGAGGAGGACAGCAGGTGGTAGCGGCCGGCCGCGAAGAGCCGCTCCAGGAGCGCGGGGGACTTCGGCGTGCGCAGCAGCTCGCTGCCGGACAGCTCCCGCTCCGGCGCCGCGTCCCGCAGCGTGAGGGAGGCACGCCCGTACGCGGTCCGGTGCGGTGGCCGGTGGCGCTCCAGCAGCGTGGCGTAGTCCTCGCGGGGCAGAGCGGCCCACAGCTCCGCGAGGCCGGGGCGGTCGCCACCCCTGACGACCCGGGTCGTCAGGGTGAGGCTCCGCGCCCCCTCGATCCGGATTCCCTCGCCGGCCACGGAGACACGGCCGCCGTCCACCCGCGCCACGGTGACGCCCGTGTACCCGAGGCCGCCGCCCGGATAGCCCACCCTCAGAGCCAGGTGCGCACCGTCCGGGGTCCGGACCGCGGAGCGGCCGACCGCCAGCCGCGCGGGGGCGCCGGGCAGCGAGTGGTCCAGGACGACGTCCGCGGTCAGTCCGAGGTCCGTGATGTGCTGCACGATCACGTCGTCGGCCCGTGACACGAAGACGCTGCTGTTCCACGCCTCGTACGACGCGGTCACCTCGCCCGTAGTGAAGTCGACCTCGCGCCTGTATCCGGCGACCGCCTCGTGCAGCCCCCGCCTGCGGCGCACGCACGTCCGGAACGCCGGGTGGAAGGGCTGCACCCACACCAGCGGGCGGCCGGCGCCGAAGTCCTCCGCGGCCGTCGTGTCCCCGGACAGGAGCGCGTCCTGGAGGCGGTGGAGCCGGTCGGCGAGCTCCGGCGGGCGCAGGTCCTCGCTGCCGTTGGGCCGCACCAGGGAGTGGTGGTTGACGATCACCTGGTCGTCGGCCGGGTCTCCGTACACCATCGCCCCGTGACGGCCGTTTCCGCTGAGGAACGCGTCCTCCCAGCGGGTGGCCGGACAGGGCTCCCACGTGCCGTCGATCATGCCGGGACGTCTCTGAGCACGGCGACGCCGTAGCGGTCCAGCTCCACACCGCCGTCGGCCTCGGCCCCCGTGAGCAGGTCGAGGTGCCGGCCCGGCAGTTTCACCCCGGCCGGTGCCCGGCCGTGGTTCAGCAGGAAGAGCAGCTCGCCGCGCCGCACCGCCTCGACCCCGGAGGGCAGCCCTTCCAGCACGGGGCGCACGCCGGCCTCGGCCGCCGCCCGGCCGAGCAGGTCCCGCAGGGACTCGGGCTCGGGAAGCGTCGAGACGTACCATGCGCCGTCCTTGCGGAGCACCGCGGGAAGGCCCTCCAGCTCACCCTCTCGGTAGGCGGCCACCGTCTCCGCGCTGCCGTCGGGTTCCAGCTCCTCCGACCACAGCGTGCCCCGGAAACCGTCGCACGCGACCGTCGCATCCGCGTCCAGTGGCCACCACTCGTGCACCGTACGGATACCGAACAGCTCACGCAGCCTGCCGTCCATGCCACCCGGCCTGATCCGGTCGTCGAGGTCCGCGACGCCGGTGAAGAACCCGCACACGAGGGTGCCGCCACCTCGCACATACCCGACGAGGTTGTCGATCGCCGCGTCACCGAGGAGCTGGAGCTGGGGCACGAGCACCATCCGGTACGCGCTCAGATCCGACTGGGGGCGGGCGAACTCCATGCCGATACCGCTGTCCCACAGCCCCCGGTGCCAGGCCTGTAGCAGCTCCGGGTACGACACGAGCAAGGACGGCCGGCCCTCCTGGGTGCTCGACCACCAGGCGTCCCAGTCGTGCAGCACGGCGACCTCGGCCGGGACCCCGGTGCCGCTCACCTCGGCGCCGATCAGTGCGAGTTCGGCGCCGATGCGCTTGACCTCCCCGAACGTGCGGCCGCTCTCACCGGCGTGGCTCAGCATCCCGGAGTGGAACTTCTCCGCCCCCTGCCGGGACTGCCGCCACTGGAAGTAGCAGAGTGCGTCGGCACCCCTCGCCACCGACTGGAGCGACCAGAGCCGGTTGAGGCCGGCGGGCTTGGGATGGTTGACGTCACGCCAGTTCACCGACCCGGCCGCCTGTTCCATCACCATCCACGGCCCGCGGGCCTGCGAGCGGGTCATGTCGGCGAGCATCGCGTTGTACTGTCCGGCGCGCGGGTCCGTCGGGTCCGGGTAGACGTCGACGGAGACGATGTCCTCCTGCTCGGCCCAGGCCCAGGCGTCCTGGCCCGACCACAGCGGCATGAAGTTGGTCGTCACCGGGATGTGCGGGGTGTGCCGGGCGACGATGTCCCGCTCGGAGGCGTAACACTCCATCAGGGCGTCGGAGGTGAAGCGCTTGAAGTCCAGCTCCTGGGCCGGATTGCGCTTGTACTGCGCCTTGCGCGGCGGCAGGATCTCCGCCCAGGTGTCGTAGCGCTGGCTCCAGAACGCTGTGCCCCAGGCCTCGTTCAACGCCTCCAGGGTGGTGTACCGGGCGGCCAGCCAGCGTCGGAAGTGTGCGCCGGTCTCGTCGCACCAGCAGTACGTGCAGTACTCGTTGTTGACGTGCCACACGGTCAGCGCGGGATGGCCGGCGTACCGCGCCGCGAGGTCCTCCGTGAGGGCCGCCGCATAGCGCCGGTACACCGGTGAGCTGGGGCAGAAGTGCTGCCGGGAGCCGTAGTTGACGACAGCGCCGTCCTCGGTGCGCGGCAGTGTCTCCGGGTGCAGGGCCCCCATCCACGGTGGTGGTGAGGATGTCGGGGTGGCGAGGACGACGCCGATGCCGCCTGCGTGCACGAGGTCCAGCAGCCGGTCCAGCCAGCCGAACTCCCGTGCGCCGGGGCGGGGTTCGATCTTCGCCCAGGAGAAGACACCGACGGTCACGGAGTTGACCCCGGCCTCCTTCATCAGCCGGACGTCGTCGGCCCACTCCCCCTCGGGCCACTGCTCGGGGTTGTAGTCGCCGCCGAAGAGGATGCGGCCACGGGTGGCGTCGTGCAGGGACGGCATGGACGTCTCTTTCCTCTGCGGGGAGTCGTTACGGGGATTCGCTACTGGAGGTCGCTACTGGGATCGGCGTACTGGATGCCGCGGCCGTTGGTGCCCAGGTAGACACGGCCGTGGACGCGGGGGTCGCCGGTGATGACCTCGCCGGTCCACCCCCACCGGTGGGCGTCGTCGTTGATACGGACCCAGGTCGTGCCCGCGTCGTCCGAGCGGAGCACGGCCACGCCGTCGTACGTCGCCGTGACCCGCCCGGTCTGGAAGACAGCCGGGTAGCCCGCCCGTCCCTTCCTCGGGGCGGCTCTGCCGAAGCCGAGGGCGTACGAGGCCTGGCAGCCGGCCACCGGCGTGAACGTGCGGCCGCCGTCGTTCGAGCGCAGGAGGCCGTTGTCCTTGGCGGAGAGCCAGAGATCTCCGGAGCACCCAGGAGCCGCGGCCACGCGGAACTGGACGTCCCCCGAAGGGAGTCCGGTCGCGCCCTCGGTGAAGGTCGCACCCTTGTCCGTGGAGAGGAAGACCGCCCCCGTGTCCGTGTCGTACACGTAGAAGCGCCTCGGATCGAGCGGGTCGGCGACCGGTGTTCCCCCCTTGGGGAACGTGGCCACCTCCGTCCACGTGGCCCCGCCGTCCGTGGAGCGGTGTGCGGCGTACTTGGTGCCGTCCCAGTGGGTGAACGACCACAGCAGCGTCGCCCCGTCGGCGGAGACCGCCACCGGGCCCGGAGCCGAAGGTGCGATGGCCGGCTGGGACGCGAACGGCTGCCAGCTCGCACCGCCGTCGCGGGAGTACGCGCCGGCCGAGTCGGATCCCGAGGGCCAGCCCGTCCGCACGACGTACGACGGCTTCAGCGCGGCCAGGGCCAGGCCCGTCGCCGTGCCGAAGACCGGGTTCGACGCCATGCCGCGCGAAGGGGACACGGTGAGCCGGTCATGACGCATGACCCCGATGTCACCCAGGCCGCTGAGCAGCAGGGCTCCCGAGGGTGGTGCGATCAGCTGCCGTACCGACGACTCCTCGAGTCCCCGGATCTCGGGAGCCCAGTGCACCAGGTCGTGTGTCCCGTAGACCGTGGCGCCGGTGCCGTAGACGATGTGCCGCGAGTCGTACGGGTCGACGGCCAGGGCCTGGATCCACCAGCCGAACTTGGGTTCCCCGCCCCACTTCAGATACGGCGTCTCCGAGACGTCCAGCACCGCCGTGTCCTTGAGGGAGGTCCAGCTCGCTCCGCCGTCCGTGGAACGGAACAGGGTGTCCACGGGGCCCCAGCGGTTGTTCGTGGAGACCACGACGGTGCCGGGGCGGGACGCGTCCACGGCCACTCCGCCGTACCCGAACGCGTCGCCGTCGCCCGGGGCCACCGGAGTCACGTCTCTCCAGGCTCCGGTCACCGTGTCGAGGCGGTGCACCGAGCCGTCGGCCTGGTTGTTCGGGCCCGGCCCGTCCGCGTAACTCACGTACAGCGCGCGGCTGCCCGCGTCGTACGCCGCGCGGACCGGCACCTTCGTCGCGGCTCCGGCGGACGGCTGCCCGGGTACGGCCTCCCAGCCGCCGGCGGTGTCTCTGCGGTAGAGCACCGTGCCGGCGTCTCCCCAGCCCGCGTACACCGTCCGGCCGGCCGCCACCAGCAGGGTGACGCCCTGGCCGCTCGCCGACGGCGTGGCCGGGAAGGAGGTGTCGGCGGCCCAGGTGGCACCCCGGTCCGTGGAGCGCAGCAGCCCGTCGTGGCGCGTCCCGAGCCAGAGCGTGTCACCGTCCCGCGGATCGACGAGGAGCCGCTCGCCGCAGCCCCGGCCGTCCTCGTTGGCCCCGAGGCGCACGGTGAGATCGGCGCGTGACCATGTCGCCCCGCGGTCCTCGGACCTGAGCACCGCACCCGGGGAGGCGTATGCCTGTGTGTACGTCCCGAGGGCCAGGTACAGCCGGTCGGGGTGTGCCGGGTCGACGGCCATCGCCTCGACGCCCATCAGATTCCAGTCGTCCCAGCCGATGTGGTCGGTGAGCGCCGTCCACCGGGACCTGCGGTCGTCCCAGCGGTAGGCGCCGCCGATGTCCGTGCGGGCGTAGGCGAGATGCCGCACGGCCGGATGGAACAGGACGCCCGTCACGAAGCCCGTCCCGCCGATCGCCGCGGTGCGCCAGCGGTGCGGCTGGGTCTTCTCGGGCCGCCGGGCGGCCGAGGCCGTGCCCGCGGCCGGCAGCACGGAGGCCGAGGCCGCGACCACCGCCGCACCGGCCAGGACGGTCCGGCGCCGGGGACGGGGGGCGGGTTCTGGCTGCGGGACGGACGAAGCGCGCATGACGAAGACCCTCCGGTGGGGGAAAGACGGGTGAGTGCGGTGCGGGAGGCGGTGATCAGCCCTTGACGGCGCCGGTGAGCATGCCTTCCTTGAAGTGCTTCTGCACGAACGGTGAGAGGACGGCGACCGGGATCAGCGCCAGCACCATGACCGCCATCTGGATGGCGAGCAGTGACAGGTGGCCGGTGTTGATGACCTGCGTCAGACCGGTGGGCCGCTCCTGTTTCAGGACCAGCTGGTTCATCACGTTCTGGAGCGGCATCATCTCCGGGTCGCTGATGTAGATGGACGCGTTGAACCAGGCGCTCCAGTAGCCGACCGCGTAGAAGAGCGTGATCACCGCGATGACCGCGCGGGACAGGGGCATGATGATCTGCCACAGGATGCGGAAGTCACCCGCCCCGTCGATGCGGGCGCTCTCGACGAGCTCCTGGGCCGTACTCATGAAGAAGGCACGCAGGACCAGGATGTTGAAGACGTTCAGCGCGCTCGGGAGGATCAGGGCCAGGTAGGAGTCGGTGAGGCCGAGTCCCTGGACCACCAGGTAGGTGGGGATCAGGCCCGCCCCGAAGAACATCGTGGCGAGCATGAACAGCAGCAGCGGACGGTGGAGCACCGACCCCGGCCGGGACAGGCCGTAGGCGCACATGACCGACACGGCCATGCTGAAGAGCGTCCCGACCACGGTCACGCAGATGCTGACCACCGCGGCCCGGGTGACCTGGCCGCCGCCGAGGAGCTCCTGGTAGGCGACCAACGTGACGCCGCGAGGGATCACCACCAGCCCGCCCGCGTCGGTGATGGTCCGCACCGAGGACAGGCTGGTGACGATCACGACCCAGAGCGGGAAGAGCACGGCCAGACAGGCCAGGACGAGGACCACGCCCTTGGAGGCGAGCCCCGCCTTCGTCGGTTCCTCCTCCCACACCGGCCGCAGCCGGCCACGTGTACCGGGCTTGATCCCGGCCACGCCGGTCATTCGGTGGAGCATGCCGCTCACTTCCTGTACACCCCCTGCTCACCCATGAGATGGGCGACCTTGTTGGCCCCCAGGACCAGCAGCAGACCGAAGATTCCCTTGACGATCCCGACGGCCGCCGCATAGCTGAAGCCGCCGTACTGGATGCCCACGTTCCACACGTAGGTATCGAGGACCTCGGAGGCGCCCGGGCCGACGGCCGTGCGCTGGAGCAGGATCTGTTCGAAGCCCACGGTGAGCGCGTTGCCCACCTGGAGGACCAGCAGAAGGGCCACGACCGGGCGCAGGGCGGGCAGTGTGACGTGCCACATCCGGCGCCAGCGGTTCGCACCGTCCATCGCGCTCGCCTCGTAGAGTTCCGGGCTGACCGAGGCCAGCGCGGCGAGGAAGACGATGACGCCCCAGCCGGCGTCCTTCCAGATCATCTCGAAGGTGATCAGGAACTTGAACAGACCGGGGTTCGTCATGAGGTCGAAGCCCTCGTGGCCCCTCTCCCGCAGCGTCTGCGCGATGAGTCCCGCGCCGCCGAACATCTGCTGGAAGACCGTGATGACCAGGACCCAGGAGAAGAAGTGCGGCAGGTAGAGGATCGCCTGCGCCACAGCCCGGACCCGGGGCCGCACGAAGCTGTTGATGAACAGCGCGAGCAGGATCGGCACCGGGAAGAACAGCGTCAGCTGCAACAGGAAGATCGTCAGCGTGTTGCCCAGCGCCGACCAGAACAGCCGGTCGTTCACCATCTGCTGGAACCACTCGAAGCCGACCCAGGGGCTCTGCAGAATCGCCTGGAAGGCGTTGTCCGCGATGTACGGGTCATAGTCCTGGAAGGCGACGACGTTGCCCGCCAGGGGGATGTAGGCGAAGACCAGCAGCAGCAGCGTCGCCGGCAGGGTCATCAGCAGCAACGTCCGGTCGCGCCGCAACCGGTGCCGCAGGGGCACCTTCGCGGTCACCCGTACGTCTGCGGGGGCCGCCCCGTCCTTCTCGGTCGGCGGCGCCACGGGGGGTCCCTGCGCGCGCCGGTCATCCGTACTCAGTGACATGTCAGGAGGCCGACTCACCGGTCTCGTCGAGCAGCTTCTTGTACCAGTCGCGCAGCTTGTCGCCGCCCTTGGTCTTCCAGTCCGAGACCTGCTGCTGCATGTCACCGACCTTCTTGCGGCCGCGCACGATGTCCTTCTCCATGGCCTCGAACTGTGCGTTGAGCTCGGTGTACCGGGTGGGTTCCTGGATCTGCATCCCGTGGAACAGCGGCTTCTTCAGGTGCGCGCCCTGGCGCTGCTGCCACTCGATGACACCCTTGGCGACGTCCGGGTGGTCCGGGTAGGCGCGGTACGGCTTGGAGGTGGCGATGTACTCGTAGGTGGCGAAGACCTCGTTGTTGCCCTGCGCGTTCTTGACGAGGACGCCGTCCTCGAGGCTGTGGTGGGTGCCCTCCAGACCGTAGGCCCGCAGGCGCTGTTCCTTGCTCCCGTACGGCGCGGCGGTGAAGTTCGCCAGAGCGAGGAGGTCCTCGACGACCTTCTTGTCGGCCTTCTTGCTGACGAAGCACCAGATGTTGGAGGGGGAGGCCTCGTAGATGACGGGGTCACCGCCGTCGTGGGCGAAGAAGTCCATCGCCCCCATCCGGAAGTCAGGCTTGTCCAGCCGCTGCACGGCGGTCGCGGCGTACCAGTCCGAGATGTCCGCGTTGTACATCATGACGTTGCCCGAGGAGAAGGTGGTGCGCATGTCACCCGTCTCCGCCTTGGCGTCCGGGTGCACGAAGCCGGCCGAGTACAGCGAGCGTGACCACTCCAGGGCCTCCAGGTACTCCTGGGTCTCGTAGCGGTTCACCAGCTTGCCGTCGACCAACTGCCAGTAGTAGGGCTTCTCCGGCAGCACGCCGAAGAAGACGAACGCCGACCACGTCATGTCGCTGCACGCCCACACCTTGCTCTTGGGCGCGTTGATCTCCTTGCAGAGGTCGTAGAACTCCTTCGTGGTGGTCGGGACCTCGTAACCCTTCTCCTCGAAGATGTCGGCGCGGTAGAAGGGGGTGATGTTGGGCGTGGCCTCGGCGGGCATGGGGATCCCGCGCAGCCGGCCGGCGAAGACGCCGCGCTGCCAGGCGCCGGTGGGAATGGCCGCCAGGTTGGGGTACGACGTGACTTTGTCGCCCGACAGGTAGGGGCCCAGGTCGGCGAACTTGTTGGCGATGGCGCTCGGGATCTTGCCGCCGAGCTCCCAGCCCGGGATGACGACGGCGTCCGGGAGGGAGCTGGAGGCGAGCACCGCGCCGAGCTTCTGCCCGTAGACGTTGCCGTCCTGGTTCTGCCACTTGACCTTGACGCCGGCCGCCGTGTCCATGGCTGTCCAGTAGGCGTTGCCCTCGCCGGGCGAGGTGCCCCAGAGCGGCGCCATGATGCTGATCTCGCTGCCCCTGCCCAGCTTCTCGGGGACCGACACCGCCAGCCTGTCGGCGGGGAGCGCCGTGGTGAAACCGTCGGCGGAGCCGTTCTTGCTGGGGATGTCAGGGGTGACGGCCTTCGAGGGCACATAGGCCGGAAGGATGTCCTTCAGCTTCTGACCCGTGGTGGTGCCCTCGTTCTTCGAGCCACCGGAACCGCCGCCGCAGGCGGCTAGGAGCGGCACCCCGCCGCCCACGGCTGCCGCGACGACCACGGAGGAGGCGAGGAATCGTCTCCGGCTGGGAGCGGAGGGGGAGTTCGGCGTCATTGCGTCAACCCTTCGTGGTCCAACAGGACGGCCCGCGGCGGCGACTGCCGCTCGGCCCTGTGTCTGAGGTAGGGGCGTTACCCGCCGAGCCGGTCGGCACTGCACCGGCTGAGCTGAAGCGGTCTACGGGCTGCCTCGTCGAAGCGCTTCAATATTGCAGCGAGGCTAAGTGACGGGTGTCGGCCGCACAAGAGTTCGTTTCGATATTCCTCCCACCTGTTTCGGATCCGTTTCCGGGCGTGCTGACGCACTGATGCGCCCGGAAGAGCCCTTTGGGGCAGTCGTACCCTTGACACCCGCAGGGTCGGCCGAAGAGCATCGAAGCGCTTCGAGGATCTTCTCCTCGTGCCGAAGGATGACTCGGCGTCGGCAGACCGGAACACCTCCCACCTCTCCAAGGGGACCCGCACGTGACGGACCATCCGCTTCCCTTCCGCGACCCGCAGCTGTCCTTCTCACGGCGCACCGACGATCTGCTCGGACGGCTCACGCTCGACGAGCGGATCGCGATGCTGCACCAGTTCGCCCCGGCGGTGGAGCGTCTGGGGCTCGGCCCGTTCCGTACCGGACAGGAGGCCCTCCACGGGGTCGCCTGGATGGGGCCGGCCACCGTCTTCCCGCAGGCCGTCGGCCTCGGCGCCACCTGGAACGACGACCTGGTCCGCCGGATCGGCGAGGCCGTCGGCAACGAAGTGCGGGCCAAGCGCGCCCAGGACGACCGCGTCGGGCTCAACGTCTGGGCACCGACCGTGAATCTGCTCCGCCACCCGCTGTGGGGCCGCGGTGAGGAGGGGTACTCCGAGGACCCGGCCCTCACCTCCGCCATCGCCGTCGCGTACACCCGGGGACTGCGCGGGGACGACCCCCGCTACTGGCGCACCGCCCCCGTGCTCAAGCACTGGCTCGCGCACAACAACGAGACCGACCGCGACACCGCTTCCTCCTCGGTCCGCCCGCGTGTCCTGCACGAGTACGACCTGCGGGCCTTCCGCGACGCGGTGCGGGCGGGGGCGGTGGCCGGCGTCATGCCCGCCTACAACCTGGTCAACGGCCGCCCGAACCACCTCTCCCCGCTCCTGGGGCAGTACCTGCGCCGCTGGACCGACCAGCCGCTGGTCGTCTGCTCGGACGCGGGCGCCCCTTCGAACCTGGTCGACTCCGAGCACTACTTCGACACCCACGAGGAGGCCACCGCGGCCTCCCTGAAGGCGGGTGTCGACAGCTTCACCGACCACGGCACGGACTCCACCGTCATGACGGGACGCATCCGCGACGCGCTCGCGAAGGGGCTCATCGACGAGAGCCACATCGACACGGCGGTCCGTCGTCTGCTCGCCATGCGCCTCGCGCTCGGGGAGCTCGACCCGGAACTCGACCCGTACGCGCAGGTCGACGACCTGGACACCGAGGAGCACCGGGCCCTCGCCCTGGAAGCCGCCGAGCAGGCAGTGGTCCTGCTCAAGAACGACCGACTGCTGCCCCTGGAGCCGAAGCAGGGCCGGACCGTCGCGGTCGTCGGACTGCTCGCGGACGCCTGCAAGCTCGACTGGTACAGCGGCACGCTCATGCACCGCTCGACGCCGCTCGACGGGATCCGCACACGGTACGGCGCCGAGAACGTCCTCTTCGCGGAGGGGGTGGACCGGGTCAGGCTCAAGAGCTCCGACGGCTGGCTCCACGTGCCCGCCGGCGACGCGGCGACGGAGCGGGAGGCCCGCGGCACGGAAGGAGCCCTCGACCCGGCCCTCCTCGCCGGCCGCACCGACCTGCCCCCGCTGACCTGCGGTGACGAGGCAACCGAACTGGCCCTCGTCGACTGGGGCGACGGCGTCCTGACCCTGCGTACCGACGAGGGGCTGTACCTTTCCGTCGCCGACGACGGGTACGTCAGGGCGTCCGTGGACGAGCCGGGCGGCTGGGTCGTCCAGGAGACGTTCCGCCTGGAAGCGGTGGAGGGACACGACGGCGGGCACCGCCTTCTGCACATCGGGTCCGGTGGGTACGTGTCGGTCGCCGCCGACGGCGCGAAGGTTGCCGCATCGGGCGAGAAGATCTCCCGGGATGACGCCACGGTCTTCGAACGGGAGACCGTCGAGCACGGCGCCGACGCGGTGGCCCGCGTAGCCGCGGCCGCCGACACCGTCGTCGTCGTGGCGGGCAACGACCCCCACATCAACGGCCGTGAGACCGAGGACCGTACGACCCTCGCCCTCCCCGCCCAGCAGGACCGGCTGTGGCGCGCCGCGCACGCCGCCAACCCCCGTACGGTCCTCGTCCTGGCCTCCGCCTACCCCTACGCGGTCGGCGACGCGGCGGACGGACTGCCGGCCCTGCTCTGGACGGCGCACGGGGGACAGGCCGCGGGCACCGCGCTCGCCCGCGTACTCGCCGGCGACGTCTCCCCGGCGGGCCGGCTCCCGCAGACCTGGTACGCGAGCGACGACGATCTGCCCGGCCTGCTCGACTACGACGTCATCGGCTCCCGGCAGACGTACCTCTACTTCGACGGCACGCCCCTCTTCCCGTTCGGCCACGGCCTCGGCTACGCCGACTTCACGTACTCGTCCCTGTGCACGGAGGCCGACGGCGAGCGACTGCGCGTGTCACTGACCGTCACCAACGACGGCGGGCTCGCCGCCGACGAGGTGGTGCAGCTCTACGTCCGCGCGGCCGGGCCCGCCGAGGCGGCCGAACCCGTCCCCGAGGGCCTGGGGCGCCGGCTAGCGGGCCTCGGCGATTCCCAGGACCTGCCGCGGCGCAAGCTGGTCGCCCACCGTCGGGTGCACCTCGCGCCCGGCGCGGCGGAGCGCATCGAGTTCCAGGTACTCATGGAGGAGTTGGGACACTGGAGCGTGGCGCACGGCCGGTGGACCGTCGAGCCGGGAGCCTACGAGGTCCTCGCGGGAGCGTCGAGCGCCGACATCCGGCTCATCGCGACAGCGGTCATCGACGGTAAGGCGCAAGGCCCCCGCCCGATGGCGACGCACGGTCTGGAGGCCGTCGACTACGACCGGCAGAAGGACACGGAGATCCTCGACCGTACGAAGACGGAGGGTGACGTCGTGGCGCCCGCGTCCGCCGCCACGGAGGGGAGCCTCGTCTACAGGGCGTGCGACTTCGGTGAGGGTGTGCCCGGACTGACGTTCCTGGCCTCGGGGCAGGGGAGCGTCACCGTGAGAGTGGGCGGCCACAGTCTGGCGCTCCAGGTCCCGGACACCGGCGGACCGTACGTGTACCGCACCTTCGAGGCCGCGCTGGACCTCCGGGGCGTCCACGAGATGCGTATCGGCCTCAAGGGCGCCGTGCGCCTCGCCCGCGTGGACGTCGTTCCCGCCAAGAAGGAGACCGCATGAAGTTCACCGACGGCTTCTGGCTCATGCGCGAGGGCGTCCGAGCCTCGTACGCGACCGAGATCCGTGATCTGCGCGTCGACGCCGACCGCTTCACCGCGTACGCCGCGGTGAAGCGTGTCGCGGCGCGCGGCGACACGCTCAACACCCCGCTGATCACCGTCGAGTGCTTCTCCCCGGCCGAAGGTGTCATCGGCGTCCGCACCACCCATCACGCGGGCAAGGCCCGGCGGGGGCCGGACTTCACGGTCCTGCCGGACGACACCACGGCACCCGCGGTCCGTACCCGGCAGGACGGTACGGCAACGGAACTCACCAGCGGGCCACTGACGTTGCGGATGGACGGTGACGGCCCCTGGGGCATCACCTTCCTCGATGCCGACGGCCGGCGCCTCACCGGGGTGGACCCGAAGGGCACGGCGTTCGCGACCACGCCCGACGGCACGCACCACATGATCGCCCAACTGGGCCTGGACGTGGGTGAGTACGTTTACGGACTCGGTGAGCGCTTCACCCCGTTCGTCAAGAACGGGCAGACCGTCGACATCTGGCAGGCCGACGGGGGCACCAGCAGCGAACTGGCTTACAAGAACATCCCGTTCTATCTGTCCTCACGCGGCTACGGTGTCTTCGTCAACCACCCCGGCAAGGTCTCCTTCGAGGTCGGTTCGGAGTCGGTCGGGCAGGTGCAGTTCAGCGTCGAGGACCAGACGCTGGAGTACTACATCGTCGCCGGCCCGACGCCGAAGGACGTCCTGTCCCGTTACACGGCCCTGACCGGCAGACCCGCGCTGCCGCCGGCCTGGTCCTTCGGCCTGTGGCTGACCACGTCCTTCTGCACGTCCTACGACGAGGAGACCGTCACCTCCTTCGTCGACGGCATGGCCGAGCGCGGGATCCCGCTCAGCGTCTTCCACTTCGACTGCTTCTGGATGCGCGAGTACCAGTGGTCGGACTTCCTGTGGGACCCGGAGGTGTTCCCCGACCCCGAGGCGATGCTGGCCCGCCTCAAGGAGCGGGGCCTGCGCATCAGCATGTGGATCAACCCTTACATCGCCCAGAAGTCGGCCCTGTTCGCGGAGGGCGCCGAACACGGATACCTGGTGCGGCGCGCCAACGGTGACGTCTGGCAGTGGGACCTGTGGCAGCCGGGGATGGCGCTCGTCGACTTCACCAACCCGGCCGCTCGCGCCTGGTACAACGACAAGCTGCGTCTGCTGCTCGACCAGGGTGTCGACTGCTTCAAGACGGACTTCGGCGAGCGCATCCCCACGGACGTCGTCTGGCACGACGGCTCCGACCCGGAGCGGATGCACAACTACTACGCGCAGATCTACAACCGCACCGTCTTCGAACTGCTGGAGAAGGAGCGCGGAGCGGGGGAGGCGGTGCTCTTCGCCCGGTCGGCGACGGCGGGCGGACAGCAGTTCCCGGTGCACTGGGGCGGTGACTGCTTCGCCTCCTTCACAGCCATGGCCGAGTCCCTGCGCGGCGGGCTGTCGCTGAGTCTGTCCGGTTTCGGCTTCTGGAGCCACGACATCGGCGGCTTCGAGGGCACCCCCGCCCCGGCGGTCTTCAAGCGCTGGCTGGCCTTCGGCCTGCTGTCCTCGCACAGCCGGCTCCACGGCAACGTCTCCTACCGGGTGCCGTGGGCGTTCGGCGAGGAAGCCGTCGACGTGGCGCGGAAGTTCACCCTGCTCAAGCACCGGCTCATGCCCTACCTCTACGGAGTGGCCGCCGAGGCGCACCGTACGGGCATCCCGATGATGCGGCCCATGCTGGCGGAGTTCCCCGGCGACCCCGCCTCCCGCACCCTCGACAGGCAGTACATGCTCGGCCCGGACCTGCTGGTCGCGCCGGTCTTCACCGAGGACGGCGAGGTCGAGTACTACGTCCCCGAGGGCACCTGGACCTCATTGCTGACCGGCGAACGTGTCACCGGCCCCGCCTGGCGGCACGAGACGCACGGCTTCGACAGCCTGCCGCTGCTGGTCAGGGACGGAGCCGTGCTGCCGTGGGGCGCCGACGACCAGCGCCCGGACGGGGACTGGCTGGACGGCCTCACCCTGCGGGTCTTCGGCACCGGTACGGACGAGCGCACGGTCACCGTGCCGGACCTGACCGGCGCCCCGGCGGCACAGTTCCATGTCCTGCGGGACGGGGCCGGGGCCCGTGTCACGGCGGAGGGGACCGACCGGGTCTTCCGGGTGACCGTCGACGGATCCGGCGCGGAGGGGGAGGGGTCCGGGACGGTCGTCGTCGCCTGAGCTCCGCCCACCACTACGGCAGTCCGCTGGGCCCCCGCCAGGGGCGCCCAGCGGGCTGCTCGTTCCACGGGTCAGGAACCGTAGGCGCCGAGCAGTTCACCGCTGTCGCGGTACTTCTTGTTGAACGCGTCCTGCCTGGCGATCGCCTCGGGCCAGGCGTCGGCCGGGAAGGACTCCCACTTGGCCTGGTTGCCGTAGATCATCGCGACGTACTTCATCAGGTGTCCCCTTGTGGCCCGCGCACCCGGTCGGCGCGCTTCCACCCGTCAGCCGGAGCCGGGAACCTCTCCTCGACATCCGGCACAGAGAAAGTTCTTCGCATTTCCTCCGGGCCACCCCGGCGGGCTGACCCGCCCAAACGATCAACTTACCTGGCGCCCTCCGCTCAGAGGACGGGGGAAGCGGCTCCAGCAACAGATCGGCGACCGGCGGGGAACGGGTGAGGGCTGCTCGCCGAGTCGTAGCAGCACGGTCCGTCGCGGTCTCGCAGTTCGTGGAGGGTACGCACAGCGAGGTGACGCTCGCGATCGAGGAGCGGATAGTTGGGTATCTCCAGGAGGTGTGGGAGAAGGAAGTGGGTGGGAGCCGGGCTGTGGACACTGCCTTCTCCCATCCGTCTCCCGGACGATCCCGCGAATCCACTCCGTCGCTGTTCAGCGGCCTTCCCATCCTGGAGTACTCGTGATTGTTGTCTGGATCAACGGTGCGTTCGGCGCGGGCAAGACCAGCGTCGCGGGCGAACTGATCGATCTGATCCCGAACAGCACCTTGTACGACCCGGAGCACACCGGGGCGGCGCTGCGCGGACTGCTGCCCCAGAAGAAGCTGGCCGAGGTTGGCGACTTCCAGGACCTGAGGATCTGGCGGCGGCTCGTGGTGGACACGGCGGCCGCGCTGCTCGCCGAGGTGCCCGGGGTGCTGGTGGTGCCGATGACCCTGCTGAGACAGGAGTACCGGGACGAGATATTCGGCGGCCTCGCCTCCCGGCGCATCCCGGTCCGGCATGTGCTGCTCTCACCTGACGAAACGATCCTGCGCAGCCGGATAGCGGGTCGGGTGGAGTACCCCGGCGACCGCGAGCAGAGCGAGCGGGTCAACCGGTGGGCGTACGACCACATCGGCTCCTACCGGGACGCGCTCGGCTGGCTCACCGAGGACGCCCATGTCGTCGACAACGGTGCCCTCACCCCGCGCGAGACCGCCGAGCGGATCGCCGAAGCCGTCCGCAGCGGTGCCGCCGGCGCGTGCGAGATCGTGCAGAGCCCCGAGCCGACCGCCGCGACCGTCGCCGCGGGGGTGCTGCTCTTCGACGAACAGGACCGGGTGCTCCTCGTCGACCCCACGTACAAGCCGGGCTGGGAGTTCCCCGGCGGGGTCGTGGAGGAGGGCGAGGCCCCGGCGCAGGCCGGGATACGGGAGGTGGCCGAGGAGATAGGGCTCCGGCTCGACCGGCTCCCCACGCTCCTCCTCGTCGACTGGGAGCCGCCCTCCCCGCCCGGCTACGGCGGACTGCGCTTCCTCTTCGACGGGGGACTGCTGCGGTCCGAGGACGCCGGCCGGCTGCTGCTCCCCGGCTCCGAGCTGCGCGGCTGGCGCTTCGTCACGGAGCAGGAAGCGGCGGGGATGCTGCCCCCGACCCGCTACGAGCGGCTGCGCTGGGCCCTGCGGGCGCGGCAGCGGTCCACGGTGCTCAATCTGGAGGCGGGTGTCCCGGTGGGCTGACGGGTGCGCGGGGTGGGGTTCGATGCGACGAGGAGGGCCTGCGCCGGACGGCCTTCTCCGGCGACGGCCGGCTCCGGCCCATGTGGGACATCGGCAACCGCCGTGCCGACGGAGCAATGTACGAAGCCCGGCCGGTCGCCGGTACCGCCACGGTGACCGGCGTCGTGGCACCGCGCCCCTGAGCCCCTGGACGGGTCCGGCGGAAAGGCACCACGCGTCATGGCCCGTGGGCGCCCGGACCCCCTGCGGTCCGAGCGCACCCGTCCGCACCCGGCCCCTCACCCGCCCCCGGCCGCCGCCCGCATGGCCTCCCCCGCGTCCTCGGTGAGCGGATCGCCGTGCCCGAAGCAGACCGTACCGGCCTCCAGCGCGGCCAGCCGCCGGAAGGTCTCCTGGGCCTGCGCCCGGTCAACGTTGAACACGCCGAGCATCACCTCCTCGACGCTCGCCACACAGTCCCCGGTGAACAGGACCCCGTGGCGCGGCAGATGGAGGGCGATGGAGCCCGGCGTGTGGCCGGGGGCATGGACCACCCGCGCGCCGTCCCCGAACGGCAGCACCTCGCCGCCGGCCACCTCGCGGTCGACCCGGGTGGGCGGCGCCTCGGGGACCGTCAGCCCGTTCTCGTACAGCGGCCGTTCCCAGTCGAGCAGGTCCGGTTCCGGTACGGGGAGCTCACCCCGGATCACCGGCGCGTCCAGCGGGTGGGCGAGGATTTCGGCGCCGTGGCGGTCCGCCAGCTCCTGAGCCGCGCCGTAGTGGTCGCGGTGGCCGTGGGTGAGGACGATGCGGCCGATCCGGCCGGGGTCCAGCCCCAGACCCCTTACCGCGTCCTCGATCGCCGACGCCGCCTCTGTGTCCCCGGCGTCGATGAGCGTCAGGTCCGCTCCGTCGCGCCAGAGATAGGCCTGGCCGATCCGGAAGCGGAACATATGGAGGCGGCGGGGGAGTACCTCGATGAGATCCATGCCGCGAACGTACGCAGCCGGGGGACCCACCGTAGGGAACTACGCTCCCGGCGACTTCGCCGAGGGCGCAGCGTCCCGCGCGATGCCCCAGCGGCGGCCGGGAGAGGCCGCCGACAGGGGCGTTCGCAAGGTTCAGGCCTTCTTCGACTCCGCGTAGTTGCGCAGGAACAGCGCCTCGGTGACCGACATCCGCTCCAGCTCCTCGGGCGACACGCTCTCGTTCACCGCGTGGATCTGCGCCTCGGGCTCGCTCAGCCCGATCAGCAGGATCTCCGCCTGCGGGTAGAGCGAGGCCAGGGTGTTGCAGAGCGGGATCGAGCCTCCCATGCCGGCGGACTGCATCTCCTGGCCCGGGTAGGCCTCCCGCATCGCGTCCGCCATCGCCGTGTACGCCGGGCTGCTCATGTCGGCGCGGAACGGCTGGCCCTGGCCCACCTGCTCCACCGCGACCCGCGCGCCCCACGGGGCGTGCGACTCCAGGTGGGCGGTGAGCAGCTTCGTCGCCTCGGCGGCGTCGTGGCCGGGCGGCACCCGCAGGCTGATCTGGGCGCGTGCGCTCGCCTGCACGGACGGCGTGGCGCCGACCACCGGCGGGCAGTCGATACCGATGACGGTGACGGCGGGACGCGCCCAGATCCGGTCCGCGACCGTCCCCGTACCGATCAGCTCGACCCCCTGCAGCACCTTGGCGTCCTGCCGGAACTCCGCCTCCGGGTACTGCAGTCCGTCCCAGTCGGCGTCCCCGGTCAGACCGTCGACCGTCGTCGTCCCGTTCTCGTCACGCAGTGAGGCGAGCAGCTGGATCATCGCGGCCAGCGCGTCGGGGGCGGCGCCGCCGAACTGCCCCGAGTGCAGGTTCCCTTCGAGGGTGTCGAGCCGCACCCGCAGCATCGTCATCCCGCGCAGCGTCGCCGTGACCGTCGGCAGCCCGACCCGGAAGTTCCCGGTGTCGCCGATGACGATCGTGTCGGCCGCCAGCAGCTCCGGGTGCGCCTCCGCGTACCGCTCCAGACCGCCGGTGCCCTGCTCCTCGGAACCCTCGGCGATCACCTTCACCGAGACCGGAACGCCACCGTTCGCCTTGAGGGCGCGCAGCGCGAGCAGGTGCATGATGAACCCGCCCTTGCAGTCCGCCGCGCCCCGGCCGTACCAGCGCCCGTCGCGCTCGGTCAGCTCGAACGGCGGGGAGAGCCACGCCGACTCGTCCAACGGCGGTTGCACGTCGTAGTGGGCGTAGAGCAGTACGGTCGGAGCACCGGCCGGGCCGGGCAGGTAACCGTAGACCGACTGAGTACCGTCGGGGGTGTCAAGGAGGGCGACGTCCGTGAAGTCCTCGGCGCGCAGGGCGTCCGCGACCCAGTTCGCCGCGGCCTCGCACCCGCTCCTCGGAAACTGCGCGGGGTCCGCCACCGACGGGAACGCGACCAGCTCGGCGAGCTCCGCCCGCGCACGGGGCATCAGCGAGGCGACGGTCTCGGAAATCGGGCGGGCGGTCATGGGCACGCTCCTCGTGGGTGCGACGTTATGGGTAGGGCACGGTGTGTACGCGCCCGTCCGCGACACCGTGGGTGCGGGGTCGCGTGCAGGACACATTCATGGCCGATCCTCCCACAGGGGGGCTCGGCCGGGGCGCGCCGTAGGATGCCGTGAGCAGCTTGGGGCCACTGGTCGGATCGGGAGCAGAAGCACATCGTGAGCAGCGAGAACGCAGACGCCGGGGCGGAGAACGAAGAGTCGTCGGTCTGGGATGTCGTCGTCGTCGGCGCCGGACCGGCCGGCGCATCGGCGGCGTACGCGGCAGCCGTGGCGGGCCGACGGGTCCTGCTGCTGGAGAAGGCGGAACTGCCGCGCTACAAGACCTGCGGCGGCGGCATCATCGGGTTCTCCCGGGATTCCCTGCCACCGGGGTTCGAACTGCCCCTGAAGGACCGTATCCACGCGGTCACCTTCTCCCTCAACGGGAAGCTCTCCCGTACCCGCCGCTCCCGGCGCATGCTCTTCGGGCTCATCAACCGCCCGGAGTTCGACGCCGGGCTGGTGGAGGAGGCGCAGAAGGCCGGTGCCGAACTGCGCACCGGCGTCTCGGTGGTGCGGGTGGAGCAGCACGGGCCCGCCGTGCCCGACCGGCGTACGGTCGCCGTGGTGCTGGCCGGCGGTGAGACGGTGCTGGCGCGGGCGGTCGTCGGGGCGGACGGCAGCGCGGGCCGGATAGGAGCACATGTCGGGGTGAAGCTCGACCAGGTGGACCTCGGCCTGGAGGCGGAGATCCCCGTTCCGGCGACGGTGGCGGAGGACTGGGCGGGCCGGGTCCTCATCGACTGGGGTCCGATGCCCGGGAGTTACGGCTGGGTCTTCCCCAAGGGCGACACGCTGACCGTCGGGGTGATCTCGGCGCGCGGCGACGGCGCCGGCACCAAGCGGTATCTGGAGGACTTCATCGCCCGCCTCGGCCTCGCCGGGTTCGAGCCGTCGATCTCCTCCGGCCACCTGACCCGCTGCCGCAGCGACGACTCTCCGCTCTCCCGCGGCCGGGTCGTGGTCTGCGGCGACGCGGCCGGGCTCCTGGAGCCGTGGACGCGGGAGGGCATCTCCTTCGCGCTGCGCTCCGGCCGGCTCGCGGGCGAATGGGCCGTCAGGATCGCCGAGGCGCACGACGCGGTGGACGCCCGCCGCCAGGCCCTCAACTACGCCTTCGCCGTCAAGGCCGGTCTCGGCGTGGAGATGGGCGTGGGCCGCCGCATGCTCAAGCTGTTCGAGCGCCGTCCGGGGGTGCTGCACGCGGTGCTGACCGGCTTCCGGCCGGCTTGGAAGGCGTTCGCGGGGATCACCCGGGGCACGACGTCGCTCGCCGAGCTCGTCCGTACGCACCCGCTGGCGCAGCGGGCGTTGAGCGCGATGGACCGCTGAGCGACGGGTCGGTGGGGGGCGAGAGGCGTGCGGTCGGCGGGGTGAGGGGCGCGGGCGGAGGGCCCACGGCGGTGCTCGTCCACGGCCTCTACCACCGTCCCGGCCACTTCGCCCCGGTCGCGGACGGTCTGCGGGCGCAGGGGGTCGAGGTGGCCGTTCCCGAGCTCCACCGAGGTTCCCTGGCCGCGGATACGGCGGCGGTCCAGGCCGCCGTCGACGCGTTGGCGGAGCCTCCGCTCCTGCTCGGCCACTCCTACGGCGGGTCGGTGATCACCGGGGTGCGCGGAGCGCGCCACCTCGTCTATCTGGCGGCCTTCGTACCGGACGTGGGCGAGAGCGCAGCCGCTCTGGGCGGGGCGTCCCCGCAGCTCCGTGACGCGGTCGTGCCGGGGGAGGGGCCCGAGGGCACGACGCGTCTGGATTCCGGCCGGGCGGCCGAGGTCCTCTACGACGACTGCCCCGAACCTCTCGCCGCCCGCGCGGTCGGTCTCTTGCGGCCGCAGGCCCCGGGGTGCGGGCGGGGTGTCCCGGTGCACCACAGCTGGAAGCGGACCCCGTCGACCTATGTCGTCTGCGCCGGGGACCGGGCGGTCGATCCCGCCCTGCAACGGACGCTGGCCGCCCGCTGCACCGGTGTACGCGAGTGGCGGACGGGCCATTCGCCGTTCGTGTCCCGGCCCGCGCTCGTGGTGGACCTGGTGGCGGAGCTGCTCGGCGCGGTCAGCTCTCGAACGTGAGGCGGAAGACCGGGTGGTCCGGGCAGGCGGCCAGGAGTTCGGCGTCCGTGGACTTCGCGGTGACGCCCTGGAAGTACTGGTCGACCTACGCCCTCGTCTACGGCTCCCCCGTCCCCGGCTACAGCGCCCCCAGGGACACGGTGGGCCCCGCCTCCCGGGTCGGCCTGGTCCTCATCGGCCTCGTACGCGACGCGTTCTGGGCCGACGGTCTCGCGGTGCCGCCGCTCGCGGCGGAGCTGCGTCCCGAGGCCGAGCGGATCACCGCCGACATCGCCCCGGACCTACCGCCCGCCGCCGCGCTCGCCCTCGTCGCCGCCTGGGCCCAGCTCTTCGGCCTGATCTCGTTCGAGCTCTTCGGCCAGTTCGACCGGATGGTCGAGGCGCGCGAGCAGCTCTTTAGCCAGGCAGCGGGGGAGCTCGCCCGCTCGGTCGGTCTGCGCGGGGGCCCGGCAGCCGGCTGAGTCGCGGTATGCGGCGTCCTACGTAGCCGAGTCGGCGGAGTCGGCGGAGCCGAAGTGGCCCGGCCTGTCCGGGGGCGGGCCGCCCAGGCGGCGGCCCTCCCGCCGCGGAAAGCGCCACAGGACATGCACGACCCGCACGGCGAAGGCCAGTACGGCGGCCGCGGTGGCGAGGCCGAGGACCATCGTCCGTGCTGTGCGGCCGGGGTCGAAGAGGAGCAGGGCGGGTGCGGAGGCTGCCGCGAAGGTGAGACCGGCCAGTACGGCGGAACTGACCAGCGCATAGCCGATCTCGACCGTCATCGCGTCCCGCTCCGCCTGCGTCCGCCGTTCCCCCATGTCCGCAGTGTCACAGGCCCGCCGCGCTCCCGGCAAGCGTACGGCCCCGTCCCCGGCCCGCACCGGCCGCCCGACCCCATTTCCCGCGTCCGCCCAGTCCATCAGGTGACCGCGGAGTTGTCCGTCCAGAGCCTGGCCACCGAGCGGTCGCCGCGCAGGGTCACGGCGGCGAGCGGCAGACGGTTCCAGAGCGTGAGGTAGAGCCCCTGAGCCGTCCCGCTCAGCTCGCAGTCCACGCGGTCGGCGCCGCTGTCGGGGTCGGCGGCCGGGCCCTTCCCGCCGCCGGTGACGGACGTACGTACAGCCTGCGGCGGCTCGTCAGAGATCCGTACGGTCCACACCGCGTCCCAGTCCACGGCCCGCACCCGCAGCGTGCGCGGGACGGAGGAGCGCACCCGGCTCCTGGGGCGCGCGTGGAAGCCGGTCAGGAGCTCGTCGATGCCGTCGGCCGCCCGGTCGGCGCCCACCGTCGTCAACGGCCCGCCGAGCGCCGACTCCGCGTCGACCCGGTGCACGGTCGTCTCGTGGAGCTGGCGACGGGACCAGAACGCCAGGGGGGAGGGGGCGGGCAGGAAGGCCCAGCACTCCAGGTCGCCGGGGGCGGCCTCCAGCGACCGGACCAGATGGCGGTGGCCCGCCCGGAACCAGTCGAGGAGTTCGGCGCCGTCGAGATCCGGTTCCCCGCCGTCCGGCTGGGGCGTGGTGTGCCCTTCGGTGAGGAACCCGGCGGCCCAGCGGTGCACCATGCCGGTGTGGCGCAGAAGGTGGCGTATCTGCCAGCCGGGGCAGGTCGGGACCGAGGCCCCGGGGCCCGCCTGTTCGGCGGCCGCCGCGAGGAGCCGCCCTTCCTCGGACAGGGACACGATGTGCTCGGTGATCTCCATGGCCGGATTGTGCCAGGGGTGGGAAGCCGGCCTCCGCTCAGGCGTGCGTCGCGTTGCGGGCCCCGTACCCCAGGACGGCGGCCGCGGTAGCCAGCAGGGCCACGGTCGTCAGCGCCATCGGCAGCGAGAACCAGTCGGCCAGGAAGCCGATCGCGGGCGGGCCCAGCAGCATGCCGCCGTAGCCCAGCGTGGAGGCGGCGGCCACCCCGCTCGGTCCGGCCAGTTCGCCGGCCCGGCCCACGGCGACCGGGAAGATGTTGGCCAGCCCCAGGCCGGTGACCGCGAACCCGGCCAGCGCGAGCCAGACGGTCGGTGCCAGTGCGCCCAGCAGCATTCCGGCCGCGGCGACCGCACCGCCGAGGACCAGGGTGCGGGTCTGGCCGAGCCGTTCCAGCAGCAGCGTCCCGGTGAGCCTGCCGACGGTCATCGTCAGGGCGAACAGCGCGTATCCGGCGGCGGCGAGGCCGGGGGCGGCGTCCAGGTCCTGCTCCAGGTGGAGCGCGCCCCAGTCGGCGAGCGCGCCTTCCCCGTACGCCGTGCACAGGGCGATCACGCCGAAGAGCACGACGATCCGGCGGGCTCGCGGGGCGAGCTTCTGCTGGGGCTGCGCCTGAGACGTGTGCGGTTCGGGGGCCGTAGGCAACGGGCGGTGGCGCAGCAGCGCGGGACCCGCGACCGCGGTGACGAGCAGGCCGGTCGCGGCCAGCAGGAACAGGTGGGTCGAGGCGGAGAGGCCGCCCGCCACCAGGCCGCCGAGTCCGGCACCGACCATGCCGCCGAGGCTGAACGCCGCGTGGAAGCTCGGCATCACCGGCCGGCGGAGCTGGAGGACCAGGTCGACGGCCGCGCTGTTCATGGCCACGTTCATGCCGCCGTACGCCGCTCCGAAGACGAGCAGGACGAGGCCGAGCGAGAGCGCCGAATGGGTCTGCGCGGGCAGGGCGATGCTCAGCGGGAGCAGGACCCCGCAGGCCACGGTCACGGCGTGGCTGCCGTAGCGGCGGCAGAGGCGGCCGGTGAGCATCATGGTGATCACGGCGCCCGCGGAGACACCGAGCAGGGCGAGGCCGAGGGTGGAGGCGGAGGCGCCGGTCTGCTGCTTGATGGCCGGGATACGGACCACCCAGCCGGCGAAGAGGAAACCGTCGAGGGCGAAGAACACGGTCAGCGCGGTACGGAGGCGGGCCGAGGGTGGGGCGGTGTCTCCGCCAGGTCCCACGGGTAGGGCCGTCCGCAGTTTGTTTAGTTGCGGCACAAACTCAGCATAGGGGCGGGCGGAGAGCGGACGCAACATGGCTGACAAAGGCGGGTTCCGCCGGTCCCGGCGGGCTCCCTCGGCGTCCGGGACGCCTCCGGATCATGGGAGACTCGCCCTCATGAACGGCAAGGCGACCACCACCCGGACGAAATTGGAGAGGGGCCGCAGCGCGCTCGGGCCCGCACTGGAGCTGGTCCACACCGGGCGCGCCCCCACGCGCGCCGTCCTCACCTCCGAGCTCGGCGTCACCCGGGCCACCGCCGGGGCGGTCGCCGCGGAGCTGGAGGCGCTCGGGCTGATCCGGGTCGACTCCCGCCCGGGTTCCGCGGCCGGTTCGCAGGGCCGCCCCTCGCACCGGCTCTCCGTCCTGGAGGCCGGCCCTGTCGTCCTCGCCGCCCAGGTCCACGCCGACGGCTTCCGGGCCGCCCTCGTCGGGCTCGGCGGCCGGATCGTCGCCACATCGCCGGGCTGCGTCGCGGTGATGGCCGACCCCGCGCAGGTGCTCGGCGAGGTGGTGGCCGCGGGGGCACAGCTGCTGCGCTCGAGCGGGCTGCGCTGCGTCGGCGCCGGGCTCGCCGTACCGTCGGCGGTCGCCGAACCCGAAGGCACCGCGCTCAACCCCCTCCACCTCGCCTGGCCCGCGGGCTCGCCGGTCCGTGACATCTTCGCCGCCTGCGTCCGTGACGCGGGCATCGCCGGTCCCGCCTTCACCGGCAACGACGTCAACCTCACCGCCCTGGCCGAGCACCGGCACGGTGCCGGACGCGGCGCCCAGCACCTTCTCTGCGTCGCCACCGGCCACCGGGGCGTCGGCGGGGCCCTGGTGCTCGACGGCCGCCTGCACAGCGGGAGTTCGGGGCTGGCGCTGGAGGTGGGACACCTCACCGTGAACCCCGAGGGGCGGCCCTGCCATTGCGGCGGACGCGGTTGCCTCGACGTGGAGACCGACCCGCTCGCCTTCCTCACCACCGCGCGCCGCGACCCGGGCCCGGAGGAGTCGCTCCTCAAGCAGGCCGGCGATCTGCTGCGCACGGAGTACGAGGACGCGGACGTGCGTAACGCCGCCGAGGCGCTGATCGACCGCCTGGGTCTGGGCCTCGCCGGGCTCGTCAACATCCTCAATCCGGACCGGATCATCCTCGGCGGGCTCCACCGCGACCTGCTGGAGGCGGACCCGGAGCGACTGCGCGCCGTCGTCGCCGACCGCAGCCTGTGGGGCCGCAGCGGCAGCGTGCCGATCCTGCCCTGCACTCTGTCCCACAACAGCCTCGTCGGCGCGGCCGAACTGGCCTGGCAGCCGGTCCTCGACGACCCGCTCGCCGTCCTCGCCTGAGCCGGGTGCGGCCGGTGTGGCATCACGCTCACCGCACCGCCGCACCCGGCTCGTCAGCCGACGACAGCAGACCGGGCAGGGGCGGCCGCTACGGCCTCGGGGCTGATGGGGACGGACCCGAACGGCCCGTCGGTCGTCGACCCGTAGACCGCGAGCGGCGGCAGGGTCGAGGTGTCGCAGACCGCCGGCAAGGTGAACCAGACGGCCTTTCCGGCCGCGCCGCTCGGCCGTACGCCCCAGCTCTCGCTGACCGCGGCGATCAGGGCCAGACCCCGTCCCGAGGTGGCGAAGGAATCCGCCTCGTTCACCGTGGGGACACGGGGGTCGTGGTCGTGGACGGAGACCGTCAACCGGTCGAGCAGCAGCTCGATGTCGACGGTGCATGACTTGTCCGGCTGTGCGTGCCGGTGGACATTGGTCAGGAGTTCGGTGACGCCCAGGGCTGCCTGGTCGATCAGGGGATCGAGATGCCAGTAGCGCAGTTGCGCCGAGATGATTCTGCGGACCTGACCGATCCGCGACGGCAGGGCTTGGAGCTCCACCGTGCAGTGCCTGCTTGGCTCGCTGATCACGGCTGCGACTCCCCGAAATAGGTCCGGAAGAAGAAGACGGACGAACGGAGCCGGCGGGACGACTGACTGCCGAATCCGCTCTGCTCTTGTCGTGTCTGCTCGTGTCGCACGATCCGGTCCCGCGGTGTCCCGAAGGAGTGGATCGCTCTGTCACCGATGATGCACCTTCAGTGACGTGGGTTCAGCGTGGCCCAGCCGGAGCGGCTCCGCAACTCGCGGAGCCGCGTAGGGGCGCCCGACGGACGGGTCCCTGGACTCAGCCCCGGCGGCCGCCCGCGCTGCGCAGCGCCTCCAGGAAGCGGCGCAGCGGAGCCGCCCCGTCACGTCTGCGGTTGCGCTGCCCCATCGTCAACCGGTAGCGCACGCCGTTCACCCGGGCGATGGCCGAATCCGCCGCGAAGAACCACCGTTTCCCCGCACTGACCGTGCCCACCGGGGCACTGTCGATCTCCCGCCCGTTACTCATCAGCAGGGACAGCCGGCCGTCCTTGACGACCACCTGACCGGCCCTGGTCAGCGACCGGGTGAACCGCTCGATCCTGACCCCCGACGCACTGAACTCGGCGTCCGCCATCGCGGCTTCGCCCCCCTTCGTCACCACTTCTCCTGTTGCAGTGTGCCCGGCCGCGCCCCCGACCGCCAGAGGGCGCGGAAGCGCGGTGCGGGCTGCTCGCACCGTCCGCCCCAACTGCCCCGAAAGGCCTGGTCAAAGGCAGGGCTATGGACCATCAAAGTCAAGGTTTGTGCAGGTCGGGGGCATATCGTGGAGGCAGGAGCACCGGGCGGACGAGCGCGGACGGGCAACGACGCATGGCGGACGAACAGGAGCACGGCGATGGGCACCGATGAGCTGGGACGTGACCGCGGGGCCACGGGGGCGGTCGTGGAGACGGTGGACATCGACCGCAGCGACCCGGAGTACCGGGCCTGGCTGAAGGAAGCCGTCCGCAAGGTCCAGGCCGACGCCAACCGTTCGGCCGACACCCACCTGCTGCGCTTCCCCCTGCCCGAGGAGTGGGGCATCGACCTCTACCTCAAGGACGAGTCGACGCATCCCACCGGCAGCCTCAAGCACCGGCTCGCCCGCTCGCTCTTCCTCTACGGGCTCTGCAACGGCTGGATCCGGCCGGGCAAGCCGGTCATCGAGGCGTCCAGCGGATCGACCGCCGTCTCGGAGGCGTACTTCGCCAAGCTGATCGGTGTGCCGTTCATCGCCGTGATGCCGCGCACCACCAGCCCGGAGAAGTGCCGGCTCATCGAATTCCACGGCGGGCAGTGCCACTTCGTCGACGACTCCCGCAAGATGTACGAGGAGTCCGCGTCCCTCGCCGCCGAGACCGGCGGGCACTACATGGACCAGTTCACCTACGCGGAGCGCGCCACCGACTGGCGCGGCAACAACAACATCGCCGAGTCGATCTACCAGCAGCTGAAGCTGGAGCGCTACCCGGAACCCACCTGGATCGTCGCCACCGCCGGGACCGGCGGCACCTCGGCCACCATCGCCCGCTACGTGCACTACCTCCAGCACGACACCCGCGTCTGCGTGCCCGACCCGGAGAACTCCTGCTTCTTCGACGGCTGGACCCGCAACGACCCGTACGCGAGCAGCGACTGCGGCTCCCGGATCGAGGGCATCGGCCGCCCCCGCATGGAACCGAGCTTCGTGCCCGGTGCCGTCGACCGGATGATGAAGGTGCCCGACGCGGCGAGCGTCGCCGCCGTACGTGCCCTGGAGCGGGCCATCGGCCGCAAGGCGGGCGGCTCCACGGGCACCGGGCTGTGGAGCGCCTTCAAGCTGATCGCCGAGATGGTGGAGCGGGGGGAGAGGGGCAGCGTCGTCACGCTGCTGTGCGACCCGGGCGACCGCTACCTGGACAAGTACTACTCCGACTCCTGGCTGGAGGAGCAGAGCCTCGACATCGCCCCGTACAGCGCGGCGATCGACGGCTTCCTCGCCACCGGAACCCTGGCCGGCTGAGGCGCCGGGGGACGCTCAGGCCGCCGGCGCGGTCAGCCGCCCGTCGAGCCGGCGCACCGCGTCGCGGAAGGACCGGCCCATCCCCAGGCGCGCGACCCCCAGCACCGAGCGGAACAGGCCCGTCCCGTCGGCGGCGAAGGTCCACTGCACCCGCGTCCCGGTCCCGTCCGCGGTGAGCCGCCACTCCTCCACCAGGGCCCCCAGGCCGGGGGCGTTCGTCTCGTCGGCCCGGTAGGCGTACCGCTCGCCCGGCTCGGCGGCCACGACCGTCTCGCGGAAGCGGACCCCGCCGCGCAGCCGCACCTCCCGGCCCGCGCCCCCGCCGGTGGGCGTGGCCCGGGTGACGGCGGTGAACCAGCAGGGCCAGGAGGCGACATCGTCCGCGAGCGCCCGGTAGACCACGTCCGGGGGCGCGGACACCTCGGCGGCGAACACCAGACGTATCGGCGCCGAGTCGGTGAACTCCATTCCTACGGTACGGAGTCGGCGTGCCATCCTGTGCACCTCCCGGTGGTCTGCGCTTATGGGGAGGCACACCATAGCGGCCGGGGCGTCAGTTGTCTGTACCACTGCCGGCCACCGGTTCCCGGCCCTCCTTCCGCGCCCGGGCGGCGGTCCCGGCGGCCCCCGCGATGTTGCGGGCCATCCCGCCGAACACCACCGCGTGGAAGGGCGACACGCCCCACCAGTACGCATGGCCGAGCAGCCCCTGCGGGTGGTACAGGGCGCGCTGGCGGTAGAGCGTGCGCCCCTGGTCGTCGGTGGCCACCGACAGTTCCAGCCAGGCGGCGCCCGGCAACCGCATCTCCGCCCGCAGCCGCAGCAGTTCGCCCGGCACGATCTCCTCCACCCGCCAGAAGTCCAGCGAGTCCCCCACCCGCAGCCGGTGGGCGTCCCGCCGCCCGCGCCGCAGCCCGACCCCGCCGACGATCCGGTCGATCCAGCCGCGCACCGCCCAGGCGAGCGGGAAGGAGTACCAGCCGTTCTCGCCGCCGATGCCCTCGATCACCCGCCACAGGTCCGCCCGGTCCACCGGCACGGTCAGCTCCCGCTCGTCCCGGTAGAGGCTGCCGCCCGACCAGTCGGGGTCGGTGGGCAGCGGGTCGCTAGGCGCGCCCGGCAGCGAGGCGGAGGACCAGCGGGTGTCCACCCGGGCCTCCTTGATCCGCTGGAGGGCGAGGCTCAGCGCCCGGTCGAAGCTGATCGGCCCTTCCAGCGGGTCGGGGACGTACCGGATGATGTCGTGCTCCCGGCAGACCACCTCGTGGCGCAGCGACTCCGCGAGCGGCCGGGCGATCGACCGGGGGACCGGGGTGACCAGCCCGATCCAGTGGCTGGAGAGTGTCGGGGTGAGGACCGGGACCGGCACGATCACCCGCCGCGGCAGCCCCGCCACGCGGGCGTAGCCCTGCATCATGTCCCGGTACGTCATGATGTCCGGGCCGCCGATGTCGAACGTCCGGTTCACCGTGGGCGGCAGGGTGGCGCTGCCCACCAGGTACCGGATCACATCCCGTACGGCGATGGGCTGGATCCGGGTGGAGACCCAGCTCGGGGTCACCATCACGGGCAGCCGCTCGGTCAGATAGCGCAGCATCTCGAACGAGGCCGACCCCGAACCGATCACGATCGCCGCCCGCAGTACCGCCGTCGGCACCCCGGAGTCCAGCAGGATCCGCCCCACCTCGGCCCGCGAACGCAGATGCGGCGACAGCTCCTTCTCGTCCACCCCCGCAGGGGTCAGCCCGCCCAGGTAGACGATCCGCCGCACCCCGGCCGCGCGCGCCTTCTCGCCGAAGTTCCGGGCGGCCCGGCGGTCGGTCTCCTCGAAGTCCGAACCGGAGCCCAGGGCGTGCACCAGGTAGTACGCCACATCGACGTCCCGCATCGCCTCCGTCAGCGAGCCGGCGTCGGTGACATCGCCGCGCACCACCTCGACCCGGTCCGCCCAGGGGTGGTCGCGCAGCTTCTGCGGCGTCCGGGCCAGCGTGCGGACCTGGTGGCCGGCGTCGAGCAGAGCGGGCACCAGTCTGCCGCCGATGTACCCGGTGGCACCCGTGACCAGGCAGCGCAGCTCGGCCTGGCCGGAAGGCTCGTCGGAGGAACCATGTACGCCGGGTTCTTCAGGAAGATCTGTCACCTGTCCGAGTCTCGCACCGGATCGTCCACGAGGGCGGAACGAGGACTCCGTACGGCGGAGCGCGCGTGATCGGCGGCTGATCGCACCGCCGCCGGAGTCGGGCCGCCCGCCGCGCCCCGCATCGGGCCGGTGGCCCTGTCGTACGCCCAGGCAACCGCTCCGTGCGGCCGCGGAGCGTTACTGCGGTTGCAGGGTCGGCATGAGTTCGGTGCCTTCCGGGGGCCTGGCGGGGAGCGTCATACGCGTCCATCGTGTGGCGGTCGCATCGCCCACACCGGGCCGGCTGCCCGTTCGCTGCCGCACTCCCCAGACGCCCGCCGGGCCGTTGCCGATGCTCAGCCACTCTCCCGGCCGCCCGGCGAGGCCAGCAGCTGGTCCAGCACCCCGCCGAACAGCCGCCGCCCGGCGGAGGCCAGCAGCGGGTCGCCCCACCGCGGCACCAGCCGCACCCGCAGCTCCTCCACCCACACCACATGGGAACCGGCATGCGTCGGCAGCACGTCGATCGAGGCCCGGCCCAGCACCACGGACCCGCGCTTCTCCAGCAGGCAGATCCCGGCCCGGCCACCGGCGGGCGGCGTCCAGCGGACCACTTCCATCGGATCGTCGAAGGCCAGCGGGCCCACCCCCGTACGCGCCGTGAACACTGTCCCGACCCTGGTCGGCGCCCCGCCCTTTACCGAGGCGGCGGTCAACGGGACATGGTCGGTGTGCCGTTCCCAGTCGGTCACCCGGCGCCAGGCCTCGGCTGGGGGGAGGGGGGAGAAGCGCTCGATCCGGAAGACGGCCATTCTTCGATCCTAGGACGTCACGGCGCTACAGCGACCTGAACGGAATCCGGACAGCCGTATCCCGGTCACTGGTTCAGCGGTCAGCCGCGTCCTGGTCGGCCGGGGAAGACGGTTTCCTCGGGCGACTCGCCCGCCACCACCAGGCCCGGCAGATGCTCGCCGATCTCCTCACGTGCCCCGGGGGCCAGCCCCGCGTCCGTCACGAAGGTGTCCACCTCGTCCAGCGTGGCGAAGGAACTCAGCCCCACCGTGCCCCACTTGGTGTGGTCGGCCACCACTACGACCCGGCGGGCCGACCGGACGAAGCGGCGATTGGTCTCCGCCTCGGCGAGGTTGGGGGTCGAGAGACCGGCCTCGGCCGAGATCCCGTGCACGCCGAGGAAGAGCAGGTCGAAGTGGAGGGAGTCGATGGCCCGGTCCGCGACCGGCCCCACCAGCGAGTCCGAAGGCGTCCGCACCCCGCCCGTCAGCACCACCGTCGCCGTCCCCGGGCGCGCCTGCCGCCCGGCTGCCGGAAGCTGCGCGTCGTGGAACACGTCCGCCACCCGCACCGAGTTGGTCACCACTGTCAGATCCGGTACGTCCAGCAGATGCCGGGCGAGAGCGTAGGTCGTCGTACCGCCCGAGAGGGCGATCGCGCTGCCGGGCTGGGCCATCGCCGCCGCAGTCCGCGCGATGTCCTCCTTGGCGCTCAGCTCCAGCGCCGACTTCACCTCGAAGCCGGGCTCGTGGGTGCTCGCCTCGACCACGGGGACGGCACCGCCGTGGACCTTCTCGATGACCCCCTGCCGGGCCAGCGCGTCCAGGTCCCGACGGATCGTCATGTCGGACACGTTCAGCCTGCGGGTCAACTCGTTGACCCTGACCCCGCCGCGCCTGCGCACCTCGTCGAGGATCAGGGCACGTCGCTGCTCGGCGAGCAGGTTCTGGTTCTCGCTCAAGGCGGTCGCCCGGTCCTTCCCTCTGCTCCCAAGGTCCGCAGCGGCCTGCGAGACACGCTCATCCTGCCACGCAGGCATGTCCGGCGTACCGCCTGGGGAGATTCCGTGAGACCGCTCACGCACACGCCGCGCCTCCGGGATTCTGGGGCCGGGCCACGGGCCGCAGTCCACGGCTCCCGAGATCCCTTCTGCCCGACCCCTGCCACGCCCTCGCCCGCCCCTGTCATGTCTTCGTCGGCCCGTGCGGCCGGCGCGCCCGAGAGAGAGTGCCGCCTTGGCCCCTGCCATCCCGCCCCCGCCGCGACCTCCGCAGAACACCGGGGCAGCGCTGGAACTGCTGGTCCACGGCGTCGGAGGCGCCACCCCGCAGGAGATGCTCGGCGATCCCCGTACCGTCCGGGTCACCGGGGACGCGACCGCCGCCGTGTACCGGCGTACCGAGGACGCCCACGGCGAGAAGCACCCCGAGCGCTACCGGGACGAGCCCGTCGCCGAGGCGTACTGCTGGTCGGGGCTCACCTCCGGCAACGGCTCCCGCGCCCTGTGGCTGCTGCTCCTGCCGTTCATGGTGGTCAACCTCGCTCACTGGATGCGCCCCACAGCCTCCGGCCGCACCCGCGCGGTCCGGCTGTACGGAGTGGTCGTGCGGCTCGTCGCGCTCAGCCTCACCGTGCTGCTCACCGCGGCCGCCTGCGAGGTGGCGCTGGACCTGGTGGCCTGGCAGTGCGCGGGCACACCCGACTGCTCCCAGAGGCGTTCCTGGCTCGGGTTCCTGTCGAGTCATCAGGGCGGCTGGTGGTCCCAGCCCGGGCGCCGGCTCGCGCTCGCGGCCACCGTGCCCGCCGCCCTCGTGGGCCTCCTGTGGTACCTCTCCAACCGGACCTGGAGCGCCTACGAGTCCCAGAGCCCCCTGGACGCCACGGACGACGACGCCTGCGACCCCGACGGGACGGAGGAGGTCCACGGGCCGGGCTCCCCGGACAACGCCGACGACCCGGAGTCCGCGCGCCCGGTGCCGCCCGCGCTCAGCAGGCCCGGGTTCTGGTACGGCCGCCGGCTCGTCGCCCGGCTCCGCGCCGCGCACACCGCCGCGGGCTTCCTCACCGTCGCCGCGGCCGTCACCGGCGCCGCCGCCCGCCACGACCGGACCGCCGACAGCCCGGTGCCGCAGGTGTTCGGCCTGGTCATCGAAGGGGCCCTCGTGCTCTGTGCGGCGGTGACCGTCTGGGTCATCTGCCGCCGGGGCCGCAGCGAGAGCGTCCGGGACACCCGCGTCGACGGCGCCCTCATCACGTACCTGCCCGGCTCCGCCCTCACCCTGCTCGGCCTCGCCGTCCTCCACGCCGGCTGGTCGCGTCCCGCGTGGCAGTCCACCGGCAGCCTCCCCGGCGAGACCGCCTTCCGGCTCCTCGCCCTCGGGCAGGGCCTCCTCGTGGTGATCCTCGCCCTGGTCGCCCGCAGCCTCTACCGGCGCACCCCCGAACCCCGCACCACGCTGTACGGCCTCGGCGGCCCGTCCGTCGCCATGCTCGCCTGCGCCCTCGGCGGCGTGATGACCGGCGGCCTGGCCCAGCGCGTCGCGGACTGGCTGGACGGCCCCGGCACGCCGGGCATGGGACGCGGCTCCATCATCGAGGGCCCGCCCGTCCTGCTCAGCTGGCAGGCCTCGGTCATCCCCGTACTCCTGCTCCTGCTGCTCGTCCCGGTCGTCCTCCTGACCGTCCGCACCGCGCGCCGTGCCCGCCGCATGGGCCCGGACATCGAGGCGGAGTACGCTCCCGAGCCGCCCGATCCCGCCCGCACCCGGCGGATCGCCCGCATCCGCGCCACCGCCGCCCTCACCGACTCGGCCCCCTGGATCGTCGGCGTGGTCTCCGCCGCCACCCTGCTCCTCGGCGCGGCGGCCGTCGCGGGCTCCTGGACCAGCGGCGAAGTGCCCGGCCTCGCGACGGACGGGGCCGCAGCTCCCGTCGAATCCCTCGTCGAGGCCGCCCAGTCGACCGGCTCCTGGCTGATCGGCTTCGGCTTCATACTGTTCGTCGCGGGCGGGCGCCGCGCCTACCGGGATGCCTCCGCCCGGCGCACCATCGGCATCCTCTGGGACGTGGGCACCTTCTGGCCGCGTGCCGCCCACCCCTTCGCGCCCCCCTGCTACGCCGAGCGCGCCGTCCCCGACCTGGCATCGCGTATGTGCGCCTGGACGGCGACCACCCGGGGCCGGCTCATCATCTCGGGCCACTCACAGGGCAGCGTCCTCGCGGCCGCCGCGGTCTGGCAGCTCCCCGACACGGCCCGCCGCCGGGTCGGCCTGCTCACCTACGGCTCCCCGATCGAGCGCCTGTACGGGCGCTGGTTCCCGGCCTACTTCGGAGCCGTACCCCTGCTCGGGCTGAACCGTTCGGTGCACTGCTGGCGCAACCTCTTCCGGGCCACCGACCCGATCGGCGGGCCCGTCCGGCTGAGCGCCGACCCCGACCCCGGCGTCGACCGGGGGCCGCTGAAGGACCCGCTGGCGTACGGGCGTACCACCGCGCTCCCGCTGCCCGAACCGATCCTCGGCCACTCCGACTACCAGGCCGACCCGGTCTTCGCGAAGGAACGGGCCGCCCTCCTCGAAGAGCTCGGACCGCGGCTGCCCCGGCAGACGGAGGGAGAGGGGAAGCTCCAGAAGGGCCAGGGGAGTCAGAAGAGCTCGGGGAGATCCTCCGGGTAGAGCAGGGTCAGGTCGTCCGTGCTCGTCTCGGCGAGCTGGGCGACCCGGCCCGCGTGCCGCTCCACCATCGACTCGAAGGTCTGCCGGGCGGTGCGGCCGTTGCCGAAGGCCGGGCCCTTGGGGAGAGCGGTGAAATATTTCAGCAGCGCCTCCCCGGTCCCCTCCGCCAGGCTGTACTCGTGCTCCTCGGCCTGCTGCTCGACGATCCGCAGCAGCTCCTCGGGGAGGTAGTCATGGAAGGTGATGGTCCGCGAGAAGCGGGAGGCGACCCCGGGGTTGACGGTGAGGAACCGCTCCATCTCGTGGGTGTACCCGGCGACGATCACCACCACCGCGTCCCGGTGGTCCTCCATCAGCTTCACCAGCGTGTCGATGGCTTCCCGGCCGAAGTCGCGGCCGGAGTCCTCGGGGGAGAGGGCGTACGCCTCGTCCACGAAGAGCACCCCGCCGCGCGCCCGGTCGAACGCCTCCTGGGTCCGGATCGCCGTCGAGCCGATGTGCTCCCCGACCAGGTCCACCCGGGACACCTCGACCAGGTGGCCGCGCTCCAGCACCCCGAGGGAGGCCAGGATCTCCCCGTACAGCCGGGCGACCGTGGTCTTGCCCGTACCGGGGGAGCCGGTGAAGACGAGGTGGCGGCGGACGGAGGCGGCCTTGAGCCCGGCCTCCTGGCGGCGGCGGCCCACCTCGATCATGTCGGTCAGCGCCCGCACCTCGCGCTTGACGCTCTCCAGGCCCACCAGCGCGTCCAGTTCACCGAGGACCGCCGCGGAGTCACGGGCGGGCTCGGCCGCCGGAGCCACCGGCTCGGGCTCCACGGCCCGCTGGCCGGGCATGGTGGAGAGCAGGCCGGGCGTCGCCTGCGTGGCCGTCAGCACGGCGGGGGCCGGAGCCGGTGCCGTACGCAGTCCGCTCTCGTCGCTCGTGCAGTCCGTGACCACCGGGCCGGAGCCCCCCGAACCGTCGCCCGCCTGCCCGGCGAAGCCTTCGGGGAACTCGTAACCGCCGCGCGCGCACCGCTCGGTGCGGCAGCGGGTCAGCGTGGTGCGGCAGCCGTCCATGACGTGGAAGCCGTACCCCTCGCTGCCCGTCACCCGGCAGCTGTCGAAGGTGCCGCGCCCTTCGGCGGAGACGTAGAACCCGGCCTCGGCGGGGTTGGTGACCGTGCACCGCTCGATGACGGGGTCGGCGCCCTTGGTGACGATGACCCCGGTCTGGGCCGCGTCGATGGTGCAGTTGTTCAGCGTGCCGCCACTGCCGTGGTCGCGGAACCAGGCGCCGGTGGAGGCCTCCCGGATCCGGCAGTCGTCCAGCTGGGCGGTGGCGCCGTCGCTCACGGAGACGGCGGTGTTGCGGATCTGGGAGAGGTCGCTGTCCACCACATCGGCGCGCGATCCCCGGTCCAGGACGAAGAGGGCGTCCGGCACGTCGTGGACCCGGCAGGCGTCCAGTATCACCGTCGCCCCGTCGCTGACCCAGACCGCCGGGTAGTCGCCCGTACTGTCGTGGATCTCGCACTGGTTGGCGTCCACGCGGGTGCCCGGGTCCCAGACCGAGAGCCCGTTGCGGCCGAAGCGGCGGACCGTGGAACGGGTCAGCGTGAGCACCGAACGCGACCGCAGGTCGATCGCGTTCTCCGGGATGTCGTGGATGTCGCAGTCGGCGAGCGTCAGCACCGCGTCGGTGTCCAGCGTGACGCCGTCGCCGGAGGTGCGGTGCACGGTGCAGTCGGTGAGGTGCGCGGTGGCGCGGGCGGTGACCTGGACGCCGCTGCCCTTGATCTCGTACACCTCGCAGCCGATCGCCTCCAGACCGCTGCCCTCGCCGGTGACACCGATGCCCGCACCGGAGGAGTGGTGGATGCGGCAGCGGTCGAGGCGGGGGTGCCCGCCGTCCCGGACCGAGACGCCGGACTGCCCGGCCGAGACGATCTCGCATTCCTCGAAGACTCCGCCCGCACCGTCGAGTACGGCGATGCCGACGCCGGCCGGATTGTCGACGGTGCAGCGCCGCACGGTGGGCCGGGCCGCTCCCCGCACCTCGATGCCTGCGGCCGACCGCGTCACGATCCGCAGATCCGAGAACTCGGGGGTGCCGTCCTCCACCAGCACGGCCGGGGCGGCGGAGTCCTGCCCCTCGATGTGCAGATCCTGGACGATCGCGGAGGCGCGCACCGTCAGCGGTACGCCGTCGACCGGCGCGATCCGCACGGAGCCGACCGAGCCTTCGGGGCCGCGCAGCGTCACCGCGCGGTGGAGGAGGAGGTTCTCCCGGTAGGTCCCGGGCGCGACGGTGAGGACATCCCCGTCGGCCGCCGCTTCCAGGGCCGCGGAGAGGGAGGCGTACTCGCCCGTGCGGCGGCGCCATCTCGATGTGCCGGTGTGCGTCACCTGGACCGTGCCCTGTGCCATGGAGTTGCTCTGCCCCCACCTCGTGCTGTGCTGCCTCGGGTCGTGCTGTGATGCCCCGGGTCCGTGATGCCCTGGGTCCGTCCGTCCGCCTGTCGAGGAGGCGGACGCGGTCGGACCACCGTAGCGCGCGGGAGGTGCGGGAGTTGACGACTCGGGCCGCCGGGGTGATGTTGCCGCCTGCGGTGCGTGGCCGAGGCGGACGCCCGCTGTCAGCTGCCCGTTCCGGTCCGGCCCCAGTCCGGGCCCGCCTCGGCCCACTCCCGGTCCCAGAGTGCGTACCGCCGTCGCACCATGCGCCCCACGATCAGCCGCCTGCCCGCCTCGACACACCCGGCGGCGAGCAGGAAGGCGCCGACCCCGCCGAGCACCGCGTGCGTACGGACCGCGCCCGCGTCCATCGGCGGCGGTACGGGAAGCCCCGACGCGTCCGTCCAGATCCGCACCGGCGCACCGGGCTCCCGGGCCCCGGACGTGGTGACCTCTCCGGTGCGCGGGGTGCCGTCCGGCGCCCGCCAGGCCGCCACCAGTGAGCTCCGCCCCGACCCGGCGCCCGGGTCGCCGGCGAACCGCCGCACCTTCGGCACCGGTCCGACCACGACCGCGGTGACGGGCCGCCGCTCCTCGTGCTGGGCCCGTATCTCCTGCCGGAGCGAGGCGTCGGCGAGCGCGCCGCCCGCCCATCCGGCGGCCGGCGCTCCCAGCGCCAGGAGCACCAGCGCGCCGAGCGTCACCCATGCCTCGCGGCGGTCGGTGGCGCGCCACAGGGGATTGCGCCGCCGAAGCAGGACTCCGAGTCCCATGTTCTTCCCCCCTGGTCCCCCCGGTCCCCCGCGTCCTCAGTCGAGGATCTTGACGGGGTCCCCGACCCGGATCACCCCCGTCCCGTCCGGAATCAGATTCTGGCCGAAGAGCAGCTGACTGCCGACCCGGCGGTGGCGGGCCAGCGTGAGCAGCGGTTCCTTGCCACGCTCGGCGGTCCGCTGGTCGGTGGTGGTGATCACGCAGCGGCCGCAGGGCTTCACCACGGAGAAGGGCACATCGCCGATGGCGATCCGCCGCCAGTCGTCCTCGGCCCATGCCTCGGTGGCGTCGATCACGACGTTCGGCCGGAAGCGGTCCATCGGCAACGGCCCCTCGTGCGGCCGGACGCCCGCCGCGATCAGGGCGTTGAGGGCGTCGAGCGAAGCGGTGGTGGTCAGCAGCAGCGGATAGCCGTCGGCGAAGGAGACCATGTCGCCGGGGCGCGCGTACGCGGGGTCGACGGGTCTGCGGCGCGCCGGATCGTCGAGATGTACGAGCCGGGCCTCCGAGCCGAGGACCTCGCTGAACCAGGCGTGCGCCTCGCCGGCCGCCTCGGCGACCGTGACGGTGTCCCGGTGCAGCTCCACGCCGACCAGTCGCTCCGGCCCCGGCACCCCCACCCGCAGCGGCGGGTGGCCCGGGGCGGAGAGGGCGATCCCGCCGCCGGACAGCGGCACGGCGGAGATCCGCGCCAGAAACGGCTGCTGACGTTGGGTGATCACCCGGGCCGCCTTGTCGACCAGCATCCAGCGGCGGTCGCCGTCGAGTCCCCATGGCTCGACGGCAACCTCGTCGGATGTCTGGGCGCCCAGCGATTTGACCGGATACAGGTGGACGGACCGGAGCACGGAGAAGGCCATGTGCCCATCCTGCCAGCCACTTATCCACGCGTACGCACGGTTTGTTCGCCGAGTCCGCCGGAGCGGACGGGTCAGTACCCCCGGCTCTGGTAAGGCCGGTTGTACGGGTCCTCGTACGGCGACGGAGCCGGCGCGGGCCGCGGCGAGGCCGGGCGCATCGACTCGTACCCGGTGGCGGGCGCGGGGCGCTGCGGCTGGGGCTGCTGCGGATAGCCGCGGACCGCCGAGGGCTGCTGCGGGATGTACGGCGCCGGCGCGTTCTGCAGTCCGGCCGCGTACATCGGCGCCTGCTGCGCGGGGGCCTGCTGGTACTGCGGCATCGGCTGGTGCTGCTGCGGGTAGCCGTAGGAACCGGCGGGCTGCGAGGGTGCCGCGGGCAGGGCGGGCAGCGCCGACGGCAGGGCCGGCAGATAGCTGCTGGACGTGTCGTACGCGGCAGGGACGCGGATCGGTGCGATCTGCGGGGTGCCCCGCTCCGCGACCAGGGAGTCGTAGATCGGAGTGTCGGGGAACGACGCGGCGTAGTAGCCGCCGCCGAAGGCGGAGCGAGGGGAGGTCATGGCACCTAAGTTAAGCCCACGATGTGCCGGTTGGGGAGCCCCAATCTTAGGGTCATCCGTTTTTACGCCCGTTCTGTCGGCCGGGACCACCAGAACGCCGCTAATCCCTCCCCTATCGCAGGCATTCCCTCTCCGCGGGGCCATTGCCGACGAGAAGTGGCGGGCGGGTCACAAAGGGCGACAGCAGGCCCGCTTCGGGGAAGAGCGGTCAGGCTCGGCCGGTCACGCCCGTTCGGGCGTGCGGTGCTTTCGGGTGGCGACCGAGTATCCGGGAGGCGACTGGGGTGCGGGATGCGGAACACCTCGCCGGGTGATCACGATGGAGCCCGTCCTGGAGGTACCCGCACCCGACGGCTTCGGCCTGTGGCCGGTGGCCGGGACCACGCCGTCAGGTTTTCTGCCTCTCGGCGGTGAGCTCTCGTCCGCCGAGGTGGGGACGGCGGTGATGGCCATCGCCGGCTGCATCGACATCGACATCGACCCCGACGGCGACCGCCCGCCCAGGCCGGCCACAGCTCCGGGCTCGTTCCTCCACGGACTGCTGACCTTCGACGACCTCTTCGCGGCCGGCGGCCTGCGGGTCACCGACCACTCCACGGGCGTCACCTTTCTGTCCGGCTGCTGCGACGGGCTGGGGGACCGGCGCGACTGGCACCGGCTGGCCGACCACGGCGGCCGACTCGGATTCGGCCACGACCCGGTGTCCCCGGTCGCCGAGCGCTTCGGCGACACGGTCCGGCTCACCGTCGACGCGGAGAAGTGCGACAGTCCCGTGATCGAGCTGTCCGCATCCGAGCTCCGTCGCCTGCTGGCCGGAGTCGAGCGGGACCTCGCCGGCTTCCTCGCCCTGGCGGCCGTCTGGGCCGCGAGGTATCTGCCCGGCCATCGCGCTCCCGTGACAGTCGCCCTCGCCCGCGTTCTCGGCTTGCGGCTGCCGAACTCATAGACAGTCACGCGGCTTCGAGCCAGGGCTTGTTCACCGCACTTCTCCGGTCCCGGCCGGCAAACCGAAGGACGGCGCCGACGTCGGCGTGCTCGACTTCGTTGAATAGGGACCTGATTTGAATGCCCAGCCGGTGAACTGCCGCGCAGCCGTCCTGCTGCTTCGGGTGTCCGCGATCATGATCGGATGAAAACTCGATTCCTCGGCATCCCCGAACTGACCGAAACTCCGCCCGTGGCGGTCGTGGTCGACGTCATGCGTGCCTACACGGTGGCCGCCTGGGCCTTCGCCCAGGGGGCGGAGAAGATCGTTCTCGCCGAGTCGCTGGACGAGGCCCTGGCGCTCAAGACCCGTCATCCGGATTGGGTGGCGCTCAAGGACGGTCCTCCCGCGCCCGGGTTCGACGCCGTCAACTCGCCGGGCCTGCTGCGCTCCGTCGGCCTCGGCGGACGGACCGTCGTGCAGAAGACCACGGCGGGGACGGTCGGCGCCCTCGCGGTCAAGGAGGCGTCGCTGGTGCTGTGCGCGGGCTTCGTCGTGGCGGAGGCCACGGCCCGGCTCCTGCGCGCACGTGGCGGTGACAGCGTCACGTTCGTGGTCACGGGCGAGGACGGGCGCGCCGATGAAGATCTCGCGTGCGCCCAGTACATCGCCCGGAGGGTCACCGAGGACGGGACGGAGGCGGACGGCTTCCTCCGCCGGGCCGGCACATCGCGCGCCGCCCGCGAGCTGGCGGAGGGCGTGCGTCGGGGAGTGCATCCTGATGACATCGCCCTCTGTCTCGAACTCGACCGGTTCCCGTTCGCCATGGTGGCGACCTCGGAGGACTCCCTCATGGTCCTGCGTCCCCACACGGGCGACAGGTAGCCGTCGACCCTTCCGTTGACCGCTCGACGGAGGGATTAGGTTGTGAGGAAGGCCTGCGGGCAGCCGGAAGTGTGATGGGGGCGAGCATGACCATGCAAAAGGGAACCAACGTTCCGGTGCCGGCGGGCACCGTGCGCGTCGAACTGGGGTGGCGTGCCGCCGCGAATACCCCTGATGTCGACGGTTCCGCACTCCTGTTGGTGTCGGGGAAGGTGCGCGGCGACGCCGACTTCGTCTTCTACAACCAGCCGGCCCACGCCTCCGGCGCCGTCCGCCACGAGGGCAGGCGGACCGTCGGTGACGGAGTCACCGACACCCTCCTCGTCGACTTCGGCCGGGTGGAGCCCGCGGTCGACCGCATCGTCGTGGCGGCCTCGGCGGACGGTGGCGGCTTCGGCCGGGTGAGCGGCCTGTACGTACGGGTCGTGGACGCGGCCGGCGGCGCCGAGCTGGCCCGCTTCGACGCCACGGACGCCACGATCGAGACCGCGTTCATCCTCGGTGAGCTGTACCGGCGCCAGGGAGCGTGGAAGTTCCGTGCGGTCGGGCAGGGCTACAGCACCGGGCTCGAGGGGCTGGCGACGGACTTCGGCATCTCCGTCGACGAACCGCAGCAGGCACCCGCGCCCGCGCCGTCACGGCCGGTCACCGCGGCGCCCGCTCCCGTTGCCCCCGCGCCGCCGGCGCCCGCACCGGCCCCCGTCGTCCACGCTGCCCCGCCCGCCCCGGTGGCGCCTCCCGTACCACCCGCCCCGGCGCCCCCGCAGCCCGTGCGGCTGTCCAAGGTCACGCTGACCAAGGAGGCCCCGTCCGTCTCCCTCGCCAAGCAGGGCGGGACCTCCGGCACGCTTCGCGTCAACCTCAACTGGGAGGTGCGCAAGCAGTTCAAGGGCTGGGGAGCGAAACTCGGCCGGGCCGTCGCGATGCACGGGGATCTCGACCTCGATCTCTGCGCACTGTACGAACTGACCGACGGCCGCAAGGGAGTCGTGCAGGCCCTCGGCAACGCCTTCGGCTCACTGGCCCAGCCGCCCTTCATCCATCTCGACGGCGACGACCGCACCGGTGCGCTCTCCACCGGTGAGAACATGACCGTCAACCTCGACCGCAAGGACCAGCTCCGCCGCGTCCTGATCTTCGTCACCATCTACGAGGGCGCCCGGAGCTTCGCCGACCTGCACGCCACGGTCACCCTCCAGCCGCAGAACGGCGCGGCGATCGACTTCTCCCTCGACGAGTGCACCGTGCCCTCCACGGTCTGCGCGCTCGCACTGATCACCAACAACGGCGGCGACCTCACCGTGCAGCGCGAGGCGCGCTACCTCGTGCCCGACCGCGGCGTCAGCCCGCAGCGCACCATCGACGCCGCCTACGGCTGGGGCATGAACTGGACCCCCGGCCGCAAGTGACCGGCGAGCCCGCCCGGCCGGAACAGGCGCCCCCGTGGCGTCACCGGCCGGGCGCGGCCCCGGGCGTTCCGTCCGGATCGGGCCGGGCGTAGGTACGGCCCTTCCATGCGGCCCCCCGCCCCCGGTAGTGCTGCACCGCCGAGTCCACCGTCATCAGCAGGTACAGCACCGCCGTGAACGGCAGCAGCGGCCCGAGCCACGGCGACTGCCGGTAGTACGCCAGCATCGGCAGGTACGTCACCGTCATCACCGACCAGGCCGCGCCACCCGCCCAGGCCGCCGCCGCGTCCCCCGTCAGCAGTCCGGCCACCAGGGTCGCGGGCGGAGCCACGTACACGAGCAGCAGCCCCGGGACCGTCCCAGCCAGCAGCAGCGGACTGTGCCGCAGTTGCGCGTACGCGCTCCGCGCCACCATCCGCCACAGGTCCCTCAGCCCCGGATAGGGCCGCACGCTGTCCACCCGGTCCGCGAGCCCCAGCCAGATCCGGCCGCCGCCGCGCCGCACCTCACGGGCCAGCGACACGTCGTCGATCACCGCCTGCCGGATCGACTCCGGGACCCGCGCCCGCTCGGCCGCCTCCGTCCGCAGCAGCACGCAGCCGCCCGCCGCGGCCGCCGTCCGCGAACGGGCCCGGTTCACCCGGCGGAACGGGTAGAGCTGCCCGAAGAAGTAGACGAAGGCGGGCACCACCAGACGCTCCCAGAAGCTCTCCACCCGCAGCCGTGCCATCTGCGACACCAGGTCGAAGCCGTCCGGGCCCTCGGTCCCCGCCGCGGCCACCAGGTCCCGCAGGCTGTCCGGCTCGTGCGCGATGTCCGCGTCGGTCAGCAGCAGGAAGTCCGGCTTCTGGAGCCGGGCCAGCGCGATGCCGTGCCGCAGGGCCCAGAGTTTGCCCGTCCAGCCGGGCTCCGGCTCCCCGGGCTCCACGACGCTCAGCGGAAGGCCGCCGAACCGGGCGGCCAGCTCCCGGGCCAGCTGCCCGGTGCCGTCGCCGGAGCAGTCGTCGACCAGGATGATCCGGGCTTCGCCCGGGTAGTCCTGGACCAGCAGCGAGGGCAGGCTCACCGGCAGCATGTCCGCCTCGTCGCGGGCCGGTACGACCACCGCCACCGACGGCCAGCGCGCCGGGTCGGTGCGCCGGGGCAGCCGCTGGTCGGTCCGCCAGTAGAAGCCCTGCCCCAGCAGCAGCCACGCCCATGCGATCAGTGAACCCACGGCGATCCAGGCAACGGCGCTCATTGGCCGCAGTCTGCCCCACCGAGCCCGGTCCGCAAGGGGTGTCGGCTAGGGTGACCGGGTGAAGATCGCGCTCATGGACTCCGGAATCGGCCTGCTGGCGGCAGCGGCCGCCGTTCGCCGACTGCGGCCCGACGCCGAACTGGTGGTCTCCTCCGACCCCGGCTCCATGCCCTGGGGCCCGCGCACCCCCGAGGACGTCACCGCCCGCGCGCTGGCCGTGGCCCGCGCCGCCGCCGCCCACCGGCCGGACGCCCTGATCGTCGCGTGCAACACCGCCTCCGTCCACGCCCTGCCCGCGCTCCGCGCCGCGCTGGAGCCCGCGCTGCCGGTCATCGGCACCGTCCCCGCCATCAAGCCCGCGGCCGCGGGCGGCGGTCCCGTGGCCATCTGGGCCACCCCGGCCACCACGGGCAGCACCTACCAGCGCGGGCTGATCGCCGAGTTCGCCGGCTCCGTCGACGTCACCGAGGTCCCGTGCCCCGGACTCGCCGACGCCATCGAGCACGGCGACGAGTCGGGCATCGACCGCGCCGTCGCCGCTGCCGCCGCCCTCACTCCGCCGGGCGTACGGGCCGTGGTCCTCGGCTGTACCCACTACGAGCTGGTCGCCGCCCGCATCCGCGCCGCCGTTCAGCGGCCCGGCCATCCGCCGCTGGTCCTGCACGGCTCCGCCGGGGCCGTGGCCGCACAGGCGCTGCGCCGGATCGGCGCCGAGGCCGCCCCGACGGCCGAACCGTCCGGCACGCTCACGGTCCTGCTCGCCGGCCGCCCCGGCACCCTGCCGGAGCCCGCTCTGGCCTACGCGGAAGGCCGCGCCCTCCAGGCCGCGGCCCCCGCCCGCTGACCCCGCAGCCCCGGGCCGGGCGGCCCGAACGTGGGTACGCTGCGCATATGACGGACCACCCCGAGAGCGCGCACCACGGCTCGTCGCAGGCACCGTCCACCGTCTGGACCGGCCGCGCGACCAACCGCATCCAATGGCTCCTGGCCCTGGCGGGCGCGGGCTGCATGGCTCTGGGCATCGAGCTCGCCGTCGGCTCGACCTGGTCCTCCGGGTTCGCCCCGCTGCTGATGTCCGTCATCGGCTGCCTCGCCGCCGGACTGCTCATCCTCTTCGGCACGCTCGCCTTCGTCCATGTGGCCGTGAAGGTCGACGGGGACGCCCTGGAGGTCCGCTGCGGCCACGCCGGGCTGCCGCGCCGCAGGATCCTGCTCACCCATGTGGTCGGCGCGGACTACGTCGCCAAGGTCAACCCGCGCCAGTGGGGTGGCTGGGGCTACCGCTGGCGCCCCGAGCAGGGCACCGCCGTCGTGGTGCGCAAGGGCGAGGGCGTGGCCCTCCGGCTCGGTGACGGCCGCACCTTCACCGTCACGGTGGACCACGCGGAGAGCGCCGTACGGTTCATCCGTGAACGCATGCACCTGGCCGCCGCCGCGGAGCGGGACCGGGACCGGCCACGCGGACGCACCGCAGGCTCCTGACAGCCCCGGGCCGGTGCCCCCGGCCGGGAGCCCGCCCGGCGAAAGGCCCCGGCAGAACCGCCCCGGCCCCGCAGGCCGGGCCCCCGCCCACAGCCGCCCACCGTAGACTCCGCCAGGTGAGCGCCACTATGACCCCCGTCGACGACCCGCAGCCCGCGCCGACGCCCCCGACCGCCGGACTGCTGCCGCGGCTCCTGCGCCCGGCCGCCGCAGCCCTCTCCGGGGTGCTGCTCTACGCGAGCTTCCCGCCCCGGCCGCTCTGGTGGCTCGTCCTGCCCGGCTTCGCCCTGCTCGGCTGGGTCCTGTACGGGCGCAGGCTGCGCGCCGCCTTCGGCCTCGGGCTTCTGTCCGGGCTCGGCTTCATGCTCCCGCTCCTGCACTGGACCGGCGAGGACGTCGGCCCGGTGCCGTGGCTCGCCCTCGCCACCGCCGAGGCGCTCTTCATCGCGGTGGGCTGCCTCGGGATCGCCGCCGTGACCCGGCTCGCGTACTGGCCCTTCTGGGCGGCCGCGGTCTGGACCCTGGACGAGGCGGTCCGGGCCCGGATCCCGTTCGGCGGCTTCCCCTGGGGCAAGGTCGCCTTCGGTCAGGCGGAGAGCGTGTTCCTGCCGCTCGCCGCGCTCGGCGGCACCCCGCTGCTCTCTTTCGCCGTCGTGCTGTGCGGCTTCGGGCTCTACGAGGCCGTGCGCCGCTTCCGTACGTACCGCTCCACCGGCGCGGTGCCCCGCGCCGCGGTCGCGGGAGCGGCCGCCTGCGTCCTCGTGCCCGTCGTGGCCGCGCTCGCCTCGCTCCCGCTCGTCGACGACTCCGCCGAGGACGGCACCGCCACCGTCGCCGCGATCCAGGGCAACGTGCCCCGTCTCGGCCTCGACTTCAACGCCCAGCGCCGCGCCGTCCTCGACAATCACGCCAAGCGCACCACCCAGCTCGCCGACGAGGTCAGGGCCGGGAAGGCGAAGCAGCCCGACTTCGTCCTCTGGCCGGAGAACTCCTCCGACCTCGACCCGTACCTCAACGCCGACGCCCGCCGGGTCATCGACGACGCGGTGAAGGCGATCGGCGTTCCCACGGTCGTCGGCTCGGTGGTCGAGAAGGGCTCGGACAGTCTGCGCAACACCCTGATCGAATGGGACCCGGACAAGGGCCCCGTCGCCACCTACGACAAGCGGCACATCCAGCCGTTCGGCGAGTACATGCCGATGCGCAAGGTCGCCCGTTTCTTCAGCGAGGACGTCGACCGCGTACAGCGCGAGTTCGTCCCCGGCACAGAGGTCGGCGTCTTCGACCTCGCCGGTACGAAGGTGGGGCTGGTGACCTGCTACGAGGCCGCCTTCGACGACGCCGCCCGCGACACCGTCCTCCACGGCGGCCAGATGATCGCCGTGCCGAGCAACAACGCCACCTTCGGCCGCAGCGAGATGACCTACCAGCAGCTCGCGATGTCCCAGGTCCGGGCCGTCGAGCACGGGCGGTCCGTCGTCGTCCCCGTCACCAGCGGTGTCAGCGCGGTCATCCGGCCCGACGGCACGATCACCGACCGGAGCGGCATGTTCACCCCCGACGCACTGGTCGCCGAGGTCCCGCTGCGCTCCTCGCTCACCCCCGCCACCCGGATGGGCCCGCTGCCGGAGGGCATCATCGCCCTGCTGGCCGTGGCGGGTCTGGGCTGGGCGGGCGTGTCGGCGGCACGGGCGCGGAGGGTGCGGGGGACCGTGAGGTAGGCCCGGACCGGCCACGTAGGCTCGGATCCATGGCGACCCCCGACTTCATCCGCACCATCCGCGCCACCGCCGGACACCAGCTGCTACTGCTGCCCGGGGTGACCGCCATCGTCTTCGACGACGAGGGCCGCGTCCTGCTGGGGCGGCGGGCGGACACCGGTAAGTGGTCGGTGATCGGCGGCATCTCGGACCCGGGGGAGGAGCCCGCGCGGACGGCGGAGCGCGAGGTGCTGGAGGAGACCGGCGTGCACTGCGTGGCCGAGCGGCTCGTGCTCACCCAGGCACTGCAGCCCGTGCAGTACGCCAACGGCGACCGCTGCCAGTACGTCGACATCACCTTCCGCTGCCGGGCGACCGGCGGCGAGGCCCGGGTCAACGACGACGAGTCGCTGGAGGTGGGCTGGTTCCCGCTGGACGGGCTGCCACCGCTCGCCGAGTTCGCCCTCTTCCGGATCAAGCAGGCGCTCACGGAGGGGCCGGCCTGGTTCCAGCCCACGTCGGTCGAGGCCTGACCCCTCCTGCTTGTCCCGCCCCCGCCGCGCGGCGGCCGCCCCGCCGTCTCGTGGAGCAGGAAGGGGTGGGCCACCAGACCGATCGGTCGAGGCCGCCGTACCCGCGAAGCGCGAAGCAGACCAGGAGCAGCTCCTGGAGCAGCACCAGGCCCACGCAGATGAGGACGGCCCACCGAGCCCGACCACGGCCATGATCCTCAAGCACCTGACGGCTGCGGGCCGGACGGTCTGGGTGCCGGGGATGCTGCGGGAGGAGTCGGCGCTCCTGACCGGTCTGGACGCGGACGTGGTCCGAGCAAGGGGCGGTCGGCGGGAACCGGGATGGCGATGTACGGTCAGCTCAAGGCTTTCACCGGCGGTTGTGTGGTCAACGGCCTTGCACGGACAGTGAGTAGAGGAGAGACATGAGCGTCGACGACGTCGAGTTCCGCCGCAGGATCCGCTCCGACGTCCCGCACTCGGCGAGGGTGTGGAACGCCTGGCTGGGTGGCAAGGACAACTACCCGGTGGACCGCGAGCTGGCCGACGCGGTGAGCGCGGCCTACCCGCAGATGGTCGACATCGCGCGCGCCTCCCGTGCGTTCCAGGCCCGCGCGATCCGGCACCTCGCCTCGCTGGGCGTCCGCCAGTTCCTGGACGTGGGCACCGGCCTGCCGGTGGCGAACAGCACCCATGAGGTGGCACAGGGCATCGCGCCCGACGCGCGGATCGTCTACGTGGACAACGACCCGATCGTCCTCGCCCACGCCCACGCTCTACTGACCAGCGCCCCGGAGGGCCGGACGGCCTACGTGGACGCCGACCTGTCCGACACGGACACGGTGGTGGACGAGGCGGCGAAGACGCTCGACCTGTCCGAGCCCGTCGCCGTCCTCCTGCTCTCGACGCTGGGGCACCTGCCTCCGGCGGATGGCATCGATGTGGTCCAGCGGTACATGGCCCGGATGCCGTCGGGCAGCTACCTGGTCCTCTGCGACACGGTGACGACACCGCAGACGCTGGCCGCGCAGGAGGCGTACGACTCCGGCGAGAACCCGCCGTACCTCGTCCGGGAGCCGGAGGAGATCACCGGCTGCGCCGCGGGCCTGGAGATCATCGAGCCGGGCTTCCTGTCGATCGCGCTGTGGCGCCCCGAGGAGGACGACCCGGTGCTGGTCGACCAGTGGGGGCTGGTGGCCCGCAAGCCGTAGGCGGTGACCCGGGCGGTGTACTGAGCGGCGGAGGCTCCCGGAGCCCTCCGCCGCTCAGCTGTTCTGCCGCCGGGCCGCGGTGTCCTCACGCAGCTCGCCGGTGAGACGGGTGAGCGAGTCGATCCGGTCGGCCAACTGCCGATGCCCCGACCGCAGATGGGGCCGGACCGCTGTGAGCGGGGCGACGAGGAGGGCGGCGTCGTCGGCGGCGAGCGCCCGGCGCAGACGGTCCAGCGGCGGGTCGGCGGGGGAGGGGAGGCCGGTCAGGGCCGTGACCTGGCCGGCGAGCGAGCGTAGTTCGGCCGCGTTCTCCCTGGCCCAGGTGATGATGGTGCGGTCGGCGGCGCGGCGGTCCCGGGTGGCCTTGACCCGCTGCTCCCCGGTGGAGCCGAGGGAGCCCGGGCGCAGGCGCAGATAGCGGCGCTCGGCCGCCTGCCGACTGGCGACGCCGAGCGGGTCCGCCAGGTCGGCCCAGCTGGCCCCCGCCGCGCGGGCCGCCTCGATCAGCCCGGTCTCCCAGCCCGCGAGCCGCTCCCGCACCTCCCGCAGCAGCTGGAGCGAGGCCAGTGCCTGGGCCCGGTCGGGATCGGCCGCCGAACCGTCGGGCCGACCCGCCGTGGCGGCCCTGGCCCCCCGGACCGCGTCGTCGATGGCCCCCAGCGCCGCCGCGGCGGCAAGGAGGGAGACGGCGTCCGGATCGCGGTGGTGGGCCGGATCGGGCTGTTCCGCTGCTGCCACGGTCGCTCCTCCGTCGTGACTGTCATCCTTTCGGTGACATTCCATTTGTCATCGAATGGATGACATGCTACAACAGATTCAGGTGAAACGCGCGGGCTACCGCCCGACCGACCGGAGGTGTTTCCGCCATGCTCATGCGTACCGACCCCTTCCGTGAACTCGACCGGATCACCGAGCAGATCCTGCGCCCCGGCACATGGTCGCGGCCCTCGGCGATGCCGATGGACGCGTACCGCCAGGGCGAGGACTACGTGGTGGCGTTCGATCTTCCCGGCGTCTCGCCGGACGCGATCGACATCGACGTCGAGCGCAACATGCTGACCGTCCGGGCCGAGCGCCGGCCGGCCGTCGACACCGACGACGTGCAGATGGAGCTCTCCGAGCGTCCGCTGGGTGTGTTCTCCCGGCAGATCGTCCTGGCGGACACCCTGGACACCGAGCGCATCGACGCCGGCTACGACGCGGGTGTACTGACCCTGCGCATCCCGATCGCCGAGCGGGCCAAGCCCCGCAAGATCTCCATCGGCGGGGACTCCTCGCGCAAGCAGATCAAGGGCTGAACCGGTACGCCCGTTTTCGTGACGGGGGCCGGGCCGGACCTCCCCTTCTCCCCTTCCCGGCCCGGCGCCCGTCCCCGCCCGAGGGGGGACAGCCCGAGGGAGCGGTCACCGTGACCCTGCGATGGGAGGCGTTCCTGGACCGGGTCCAGGAGCGCGGCACGTACGAGAGCCGGGAAGAGGCCGAGCGCGCCGCACGCGTCGTGCTGGCCCTTCTCGGCGCACATCTGGTGGGCACGGAGCGGGCCGAACTGGCCGCCCGGCTCCCCGAGACCATGGCCCTGATCCTGCTCAGCCCGCTGCAGGCCGCCGAACCGCTCTCGCCCGAGCGCTTCGTCCGCGCCACGGCGGCCTGGATCGAGGGCGCCACCGAGCGGACCGCCATGTGGGACGTGGGAGCCGTTCTCAGCGTCGCCGCGGACGCGGCGGGCGAGGACCTCCTGCGCCGCGTCCTGATGCAGCTGCCGACGGGGTACGACCTGCTCTTCGGCCGCCCGCAGCTCCTGTGAGCACCGGGTACCCCCCCAGGGGGTGTACGGCGGCTCTTTCGGAGAAGAAGCCAGAGACAACCGACACCGCACGACGACAAGAAGGGCTGCCGCCGCCATGATTCCTGAGCCTCGGACCATCGCCGCCCCGAAGGCCATGACGTTCGACCGGCTGCTGGAGAAGATCCGATACGAGGGCGCCTACCCCACCCGGGAGCGGGCCGAGGAAGCTCTCCGTGCCGTACTGGGCGGCCTCGGAGCCCAGCTCACCGGCGAGGAGCGGGTCGCGTTCGCCGCCGCGCTCCCCAGAGAGGCCGCCGGGGTGTTCGCCGCCCAGGTCCCCGGCATCCACCCGTCCCCGGCCGCCCGGTTCGTCGACGACCTGGCCGTGCGGACCGGCGGCACGCCCGCGACCGCCCGCTGGGACGCGGGCACCGTACTGGCCGCGGTCGGCGCGCTGATGGACCCGGCCCTGGTCACGCGGATCATCGAGGCCCTGCCGACCGGCTACGCCCTGCTCTTCGGCCGCGCGCAGCTCACCACGGCGGCCTGAGCGGGCCGACCCGGTCAGCGGCCGTCGCCAAGGGCGGCGGCCGCCGCCCCGGCAGTCAGCCGACCGCGTCGCGGCGCCCGGTGGCGACATCGAGGACGAAGCCGCAGACCCGGTCGGGCGCGCGGGACGAACGGACTGTTCGTCATCTGCCGCAGGGACTGCCGTACGTCGTCGGCCGTGTCCGGAAACGCCTCGGTGGACCACGGCGGACCGACGCCGGTCTCGGAAGCCCGACGCCGGACCCGCCCCCGAGACCGCAGTGCGCCCGCATCACCGGCTCTCGCACCCACGTTCCGGTGCTGCTCGGTGGGGCCGATCTGCCCCACCGAGCAGGGACCCGTCGCAAGGCAGGACGGGCCTGGACCTTCCGAGGAGCGGACCCGGCTACCGGCGGATCGTCACCGGGTCGGTCTCCGCGTCGTTGTGCCGACGCGCCCAGTTCTCCAGCGCCACCCGGCAGGCGTGGTCGAGATGGCGCAGGCCGCTGAGGTCCAGCTCTATGGGCTGGTCCTGCGGCAGCTTCTCCAACTGCTCCAGGATGCGGGGCAGTCGCAGGAAGGTCGCGTTGCCGGTGAGGGTCACCACGACCCGGCCGCCGGTGAGTTGGCGGCTGGAGAGCTGTACGTGGGAGGTCTCCCAGGCCGACTTGACCACGGCCAGCAGCAGGCCCAGCACCACGCCCTCGAAGAGGTTGGTCACCACGATGGCCAGAGCCGTGACCGCCAACAGCATTGCTTCTCCGCGGTGTTCGCGCCACAGCGGGCCGAACTCCTTGACGGGTACCAGCTTGCACCCGGCGTGCACCAGGATCCCGGCGAGCGAGGCGAGCGGGATGATGCCGATGGCGGCGGGCAGCAGCGCGGCGAAGAGCAGCAGCCACAGCCCGTGGGCGACCCGGGAGAGCGCGGTCGTGGCCCCGGCCTGGACGTTGGCCGCGCTGCGGACGATGACGGCGGTCATGGGCAGTGCGCCGAGCGCCCCGCAGATCGTGTTGCCGACGCCCTGCGCGACCAGCTCCTTGTCATAGTCGGTTCGGGGCCCGTCGTGCATCCGGTCGATGGCAGCCGCGCTGAAGAGGCTCTCGGCCGAGGCGATCAGGGCGAAGGCGAGGACGGTGCCGACGACGGCCACGTTCGCCAGGTTGCCGAACTCCGCCGCGCCGGGCAGGTCGATGGCCTGCAGCAGTCCGTTCACATCGGCGACCAGAGGCCGCAGCCCGGTCAGGGCGGCGACGGCGGTGGCCAGGCCGACCGCGGCGAGGGGCGCGGGGACGATCCGTACGGCGGCGGGGAGCTTCGGCCAGAGCAGCAGCACGGCCACGGTCCCGGCGCCGAAGCCGAAGGCGGTCAGGGCCTCGTTGTCCGTGGCGATCTCGGCCGCCAGGCCCGGAAGTCCGGCGAGCTTGGCCAGCGCGGTGCCCGGCTGTTCGGTGTCGGCCATGGCGTACACCTGGCCCAGCACGATGACCAGGCCGATGCCGGCGAGCATGCCCTGCACCACGGAGACGGAGATGGCGCGGAACCAGCGGCCGAAGCGCGCCACGCCCAGCACCACCTGGAGCAGACCGGCGGCCAGGACGATCGGCCCCAGCGTGCCGAGACCGAATTCTGTGACCGCCTCGTAGACGAGCACCGTGAGGCCGGCTGCGGGGCCGCTGACCTGGAGCCTGCTGCCCGGCAGCAGGCCGACGACGATGCCGCCGACGATGCCGGTGACCAGGCCGAGTTCGGCCGGTACGCCGGAGGCGACGGCGATGCCGATGCAGAGGGGGAGGGCGACCAGGAAGACGACGAGTGACGCCAGCAGGTCACGTCGTACGACGTGGGGGTTCTTGAGTTCCTTCACGGAGATCACGGGTGACGATTCCCTTGAGGGTCAGATCCGCGCCCGGCCGGGACCGGGCGCGGATGGGTGGGGGCGGGAAGCCGTCAGAGGCGGCCGCACGACGGGCCGCTTTCCGGCCGGTGAACGCTGATCGAGCCGGGGTGCATCACGCCGCGGCTCGCACGGAAAGGTCTCGGGGGCCGGGCGTGTGTGGGGAGCCCGGCCTCCTTTGCGTTCGCGGTGTCGTGCTCGGGGAGAGTCCGGGCGAATGCGACAAGGGACTTCATGGGTGGCCTGCCTCCTGCATCCGGCGGGGCCGGGGAGCGGTGTGGTCGGGTCATATTGGCGAATGCGCTGCTTGAATCCGTACGAATGTTCGGAGGGGAGAGTGTGTTCCACCTCGCGTTCTTCCGAACATATGGCCCGTCCGGACGCGCGGTCCGCGTCTGGACGGATACGACTACAGCTCAGCATATAGACCAGGACTTTGCTATCGCATTACCTTCTCGTGAAGGAACGCGAATGCGCCATTCTTGTCATTCGTTCGGCTTGTTCTTTGTGATTGCGAAAGAATGTGGGGCAGGGGCGTCAGATGCGACGGCCGTGCAGGAAGAGATGCGGCTCGGGTGTGCCCGCCGGGTGGTCCGGGGTGAACAGCACGCTGTGCCGCTCCTCCACCGCGAACCCGGCCCCGGCCACCACGGAGGCGAACTCCTCCTCGCCGAAGCTCGACACCACCACCGGCTGCCCCATGAACACGGCGCTCACGTCCGCCACGTCCACCGGCACGGTGGCCACCACCAGACGGCCGCCCGGTTTCACCGCCCGCGCCAGTCGGCCCAGCAGCTCGCTCTGCTCACCGCGTGACATCTGCAGCAGTGAGAAGTAGACGCAGACGGCGTCGAATTCCCCGTCCGCCCACGGCAGCTCCCGGATGTCGCCGCACCGGAACTCGGCGTCCGGCACCTGCCGCGCCGCCAGGGCGCTCATCACCGGGGAGACATCGACGCCCACCACCCGGTGTCCGGCCGCCGCCAGCCGCCGCGCGGTCGGCACCCCTGTCCCGCTGCCCACGTCCAGGACCCGGCTGCCCGGCGCGAGGTGCGCCAGAAGCCGGTCCAGCGAGGCGCGGTGGGCGGCCGAACCGGCGAACGCGCGCTCATACTCGGCCCCCAGCGCGTCGAACACCGTCGCGGCGGAGAGGCCATGGGCCTCATGCGCGGCCGGGACCCCGCTCGGTTCTTCGGCCGGGACCCCGTCCGGGCGCTCCGCCGGCTGTCCGTGGTGCTCGCTCATCGGCGTGGTCCTTCCGTAGCCCGGCGGCCGTCCAGCGGCCGTGTCCCCGCCGTTCGGGGCCGCGCCCCCAGCGTCCCCGTACGCGCGCCTGAGTATGCGCGGCCTGCACCGCTGAGTACCCGCCCCGATGTCCCGCCGCCCGCCCGCTGTTCGAATGAGGCCATGGACTCCGCAGCGCAGCGCCGCCCCCGCATCCAGCACGTCACCACCGCAGGCACCGCCCTGGCGGTCACGCTGCTGCCGCTGGTGGTCGGTGTGCTCCTGGCCAAGTCCATGGCGGCGGACCCCATGACCTCGGTGAACGCGCTCGTCACCAATGGCACCAACCGCCCCCGGGTCTCGCCGAAGCAGTGGCGCAGCTGCGGCGGAGACGCCCTGCGGCGCCTGCGCACCACGGAACGTCTCCGCCTCGTCCGCCGCTGACGTACGCCGGGCCGGCTCAGCCGACCGGCTGTGCCTCGTCCGCCGACGGCCGGTCGAACTGGGTGCGGTACAGCTCCTCGTAACGTCCCCCGGTCGCGAGCAGTTCGCTGTGGGTGCCGCGCTCGACGATCCGGCCCGCCTCGACGACCAGGATCTGGTCGGCCGCCCGTACGGTGGAGAGCCGGTGGGCGATCACCACGGCGGTCCGCCCCTCCAGTGCTTCGGCCAGGGCCTCCTGGACGGCGGCCTCGGAGGTGGAGTCGAGGTGCGCGGTCGCCTCGTCCAGAATGACGACCCGCTGACGGGCCAGCAGCAGCCGGGCGATGGTGAGCCGCTGGCGCTCACCGCCGGAGAGCCGGTAACCGCGCTCGCCGACCACTGTGTCGAGGCCTTCCGGCAGTGAGGCGATCAGCTCTTCCAGGCGGGAGCGGCGCAGGGCGTCCCAGATGTCGTCCTCAGAGGCGTCGGGCCGGGCGAGCAGCAGGTTGGCGCGTACGGACTCGTGGAAGAGGTGCCCGTCCTGGGTCACCATGCCCAGGGTGTCGCGGATGGAGTCGGCGCTCAGATCGCGTACGTCGATCCCGTTCAGCCGTACGGCACCGGCGTCCGCGTCGTACAGCCGGGGCAGGAGCTGGGCGATCGTCGACTTGCCCGCGCCCGAGGAGCCCACCAGGGCGATCATCTGACCCGGTTCGGCGCGGAAGGACACCTCGTGCAGGACGGGGGTGCCGCCCCGGCTGTCCAGCGTGGCGACCTCCTCAAGTGAGGCGAGCGAGACCTTCTCCGCCGACGGGTAACCGAAGGAGACCTTCTCGAACTCGACCGAGACCTGACCCTCCGGCACCTCGCGGGCATCCGGCTTCTGGGCGATCAGCGGCTTCAGGTCCAGCACCTCGAAGACCCGCTCGAAGCTGACGAGCGCGCTCATCACCTCGACCCGGGCCCCGGCCAGCGCGGTCAGCGGGGCGTACAGCCGGGTCAGCAGCAGGGCCAGCGCCACCACGGCCCCCGGTTCCAGCGTGCCGCGCAGCGCGTAGTGGCCGCCGAGGCCGTAGACCAGGGCGAGGGCAAGGGCGGAGACCAGAGTGAGGGCGGTGATGAACGTGGACTGGGCCATGGCGGAGCGGACCCCGATGTCCCGCACCCGGCGGGCCCGCTCGGCGAACTCGGCGGACTCCCTCGACGGGCGGCCGAAAAGCTTGACGAGGGTGGCGCCGGGGGCGGAGAACCGCTCGGTCATCTGGGTGCCCATCGAGGCGTTGTGATTGGCCGCCTCCCGCTGGAGTCCGGCCATCCTGGCCCCCATCCGGCGGGCCGGCACGACGAACACCGGCAGCAGGACCAGCGAGAGCAGCGTGATCTGCCAGGAGATCGTGAGCATCACGGCGAGCGTCAGCAGCAGGGTGACGAGGTTGGAGACGACACCGGAGAGCGTGTTGCTGAATGCGCGCTGGGCGCCGATCACGTCGTTGTTGAGCCGGCTGACCAGGGCGCCGGTCCGGGTACGGGTGAAGAAGGCGACCGGCATCCGCTGCACATGGTCGAAGACCGCGGTCCGCAGATCGAGGATCAGCCCCTCACCGAGGTTGGCCGACAACCAGCGGGTGAGCAGCCCGAGCCCGGCCTCGGCGACCGCGATCAGGGCGATCAGCAGGGCGAGCCGGGTGACCGTCCCGGAGTCCGATCCCCGCACGATGGCGTCGACGACGCGCCCGGCGAGGACCGGGGTGGCCACCGCGAGCAGCGCGGTGACGATGCTGAGCAGGAGGAACCGGTTGATACGGCTCCTATGGGGTCGGGCGAAGACCAGGATGCGCCGTAGCGTCGCCTTGGAGAAGGGCCGCCGGTCCTGCTCGGCGTTCATCGCGCTGTGCAGCGATGTCCATGCGGTGACTTCCATGTCCATGGGGCGCTCCGAACTCTGCTGACCTGGGTGTGCGGACTTCTGAGAACACTAGAACCTCAAGGTTGGTTGAGGTCAACGGGGCGCGCCGCACCCCGTCGGGCGCCGCCGCCCGGCCGGTGCGAGCCCGGGCGTGCGCACGGCGGCCCGCGCGGCATCCGGCGACCCGATCGTGCCCCGAGGTCGACTCGACCCTGGACGGGGGTGTCCCGGCCACCGGTCCGAGCGGTCATGCGGGGCTGGCATGATCGGGGGATGAACGAGAGCATTATCGCCGCGTGTGACGGAGCGTCCAAGGGGAATCCCGGACCGGCCGCCTGGGCCTGGGTCGTCGCCGACGCGCAGGGCAGCCCGCAGCGCTGGGAGGCGGGTCCGCTGGGCACCGCGACGAACAACGTCGCCGAGCTCACCGCCCTGGCCGAACTGCTGGAGTCCACCGACCCGGCGGTCCGCGTCGAGGTGCGGATGGACTCGCAGTACGCCATGAACGCCGTGACCAAATGGCTGCCCGGCTGGAAGCGCAACGGCTGGAAGACCTCGGCGGGCAAGCCGGTCGCCAACCGGGAGCTGGTCACCCGCATCGACGCCCTGCTCACCGCCCGTACGGTGACGTTCCGCTATGTGCCCGCCCACCAGGTGGACGGTGACCCGCTCAACGCGCTCGCCGACCAGGCCGCCAGCGAGGCGGCGGTGGCGCAGCGGCCGGCCGGTACGGCGCACGGCGCGACCGCCCTGCCCGTACCGGCCCAGGCGCGCTCCACGAAGGGGCGTACGGAGACGGGCGGCGGCGCGGGTGAGGCCGGGGCCGCGGGGGGCGCGACCCGGACCGGGCGGTCCAACGGCACGATCAAGGCGCGGTTCGCAGGGCGATGCCACTGCGGGAAGACGTACGCGGCGAAGGAGCCGATCGCGAAGAACCCGAACGGCTGGGGTCACCCGGAGTGCCGTACCGCCCCTGCCTGATCAGGTGGGGGAGCTTCGGACTCCGGCCATGTGGGGAAGTCCGTTCCCTGATCGCGCGGGGAGCGTCAGAGGTCGGCCCAGACGAGCCGGCCGGCCAGCGCCGCGCGCGTACCCCAGCGGGCCGCCAGGGCGTCCACGAGCAGGAGGCCTCTGCCGTCCTCGGTCAGACAGTCGAGTGAATCGTCACCGTCGGGGCCGTCCGCCGGTGGAGCCGCCTCGACGGGCAGTCCCGCGGAGTCGGCCGGGGACGCCGGCGCCGGGATACGGGCCCGGCCGCGGTTCCACACGCAGATCCGGACCCCCTCGGCCGAGCGGAGAAGCCGACAGCGGATCCGGCGGGTGCTGGTGTGCTGGACGGCGTTGGTGACCAGTTCGGTCACTATCAGCGCCGCGGCCTCGATGCGTTCCGCGGGTTCTCCCCACGCGTGCATCGCCTCCTGCACCCGGTGACGGGCTTCGGGAACGCCCCCGGGCAGCCGGGGGACCCACCAGCTGTGTGCACCTCTGACTCCCCCGCCTTCCGTAGCGCGTTCCGCGCAACTGACTATTTCCGACATGTATGTACTCTCGGCGCAAAGTGCATACTTTGCAAGCGACAGAGTGTCCACGGCTCCGCCCCGGGGCTCGACGAACGAGGTACGAGCATGCGACCCCGCTCCGGCCCCACGGTGCAGCACCGCGTCCTGGCGGCCCGGCTGCGGATACTGCGGGAACAGGCCGGCGTCACGCTCCGGGCCGCCGCCGACGCGCTGGACGCGCACCCCGCGACCGTACGGCGGATCGAGCGGGCCGAGACCCGGCTCGACGCCCGGCAGGTCGCCGCGCTGCTGCGCTGTTACGGGGCTCCGCCCGCCGTCGCCGAGCCGATCCTGACCGGGCTCGGAGCCGCGAACCTGCCCGGCTGGTGGCACCACTGGCGGGACGCCATGGAGAGCTGGCAGCAGGACGTCATCGGGGTCGAGTCCTCGGCCAGCCTGGTGCGTACCTGGCATCCCGCCCTCGTGCCCGAGCTGCTGCGCACCTCCGCCTACGCCGCCGGGCTGTACCGGATGCGGTACGCCGACGACACCCCCGCCCGTCATGAGCGCCGCCTGGAGCTGCTGCGGGAGCGCCGGCGCCGGCTGGGTGAGCGCGGTACCGCCCTGTGGGCCCTGCTCCCGGCCGCCGCCCTGCACACCCGGGTGGGCGACGCGGAGACCATGGCCGGGCAGCACCGGGCGCTGGCCGAGGCGATGGAACAGCCGCACATCACCGTCCAGGTGGTGCCGCTTGACCATCCGCCGCACGCCATGACCGCCATGCCGCCCCTGCACCTGCTGCGGGTGCCCGTCCCGGAGATCGGCGACCAGGCGGTCCTGGAGACGCCCGGGGTCCGCGTCGACCTGGTCGACGACCCGGACGCCGTGATGGCCCACCGCATCCGGCTCGACGCCGCGTGCGCCGCCGCCCCGCCCCCGGGGACCCCGCTGCCGCTCTGAAGCCCGGCCCCGGGCCCGGACGGGCGCCGTCGGGATGCGGTGCGCGCCCGGGCCGTCCAGCGTGGGGGAGTGGTGCAGCTGCGCAGGGCCCGGTGGATCCCGGTCGGGGTGATCGTGCTGGCTGTCCTGATCGACCTGGCGACACCGACGGACGTGACCTCCGCGCCCCTGCTGATGGCCGCGCCCGTCGCAGCCGCACCCCTGCTGCGGCTGCCCGGCATCATCGCGGTCGGTGCCCTCTCGATGGCCGTCCACGCGGTCCTCGCCTGGGTCGACGGCACCTTCGGCTGGCACCGGGGCGTCGCCAACCAGCTCACCCTTCTGGCCGTAACCGTGCTCGCCGTCCTCATCCACCGCACCCTGGAGGGCCAGAGCGCCCGGATGCGGCGCGCCCGCCAGGTCGCCGCTGTGGCGCAGGCCGCCGTACTGCCCCGGCCCCCGTCACGGCTGGGTGACCTCAAGATCGCCGCCCGTTACATCCCCGCCGAGGACGAGGCCATGATCGGCGGCGACCTCTACGTCGTGCAGGAGACCCCGCACGGGGTGCGTGTCATGGTCGGGGACGTCCGGGGCAAGGGGCTGGGCGCCGTCAGCGCGGTCTGCGCGGACCTGGGTGCCTTCCGGTACGCAGCTGATGAGGCGGAGGACCTGCCCCGCCTGGTGACCGCGCTGGAGGGGGCTCTGCTGCGCGAGGGCGGGCGGCGGGGCGGCCAGGAGCAGGACGAGGGGTTCACCACGGCGCTGATCGCCGAGTTCACCGCCGGCCTGGACGCCGTACGGATCGTCAACCGCGGCCATCCGCCCCCGGTGCTGCTGGACGCCGAGGGCACAGCCACCGTCCTGGAACCGTCCCAGGAGGCGCCCCCGCTCGGCATGGCGGCTCTGGGCACCTGGTCGTTCCCGGTCGACACGTTCCCCTTCCCGCCGGGCTCCACGCTCCTGTGCTACACGGACGGTGTCACCGAGGCCCGCGACGAGGCCGGCGTCTTCTACGACGCGGCCGTACGGCTGCCCCGCCTCCTGCGCCACCGCTCGCTCGTCGGCGGCCCGCCGGCCCCCGCGCAGATCCTCCAGCTGCTGATCGAGGACGTCGGGCGCCACACCGGCGGCCGGGTCCAGGACGACCAGGCGCTCCTCGCCCTGCACCGCCCCGCCCCGAAAGCCGCCCCGGTTCCCCGGCGGCCAGGTGTTTGAGGTGCCGATCGTCGGTCACCCGGACGTTACGGCCGTACGGCAGGCGCCTACGGCACGCATCCGACACCGGGAGTGAGCAGCATGGACAACTGGCGCACGCACGCGGCCTGCCGCGACGAGGACCCGGACCTGTTCTTCCCCATCGGGACGTCCGGGCCCGCCGTCGTCCAGGCCGCGGAGGCCAAGGCGGTCTGCAGGACCTGCCCGGTCCAGGCCCAGTGCCTGGAGTGGGCCCTGGAGAACGGCCAGGACTCCGGCGTCTGGGGAGGCCTCGCCGAGGACGAACGGCGCGCCCTGAAGCGGCGCAGCCGCCGGCGTACCAGGAACACCGCCGGCTGACTTCCCCGTAATCCCGTCATCGACGGCCGAGTGGGTAGACGATGAGCCATGGACACCACCGTTTGGCTCGTTGTCGCCGCCGTCGCCGCACTGGTCATGCTGGCCCTGGCCGCCGTACTGCTGGCGCGCGTCTTCAAGGCCAGGAAGCTCCTGGTCGACGCCGGGATCCCGTTGCGCGACAAGGCGCTCGTCTGGGCGGCCGTCGTCTACACCGTCTCCCCGGTCGACCTGCTGCCCGACCCCGTCTACCTCGACGACATCGGCTTCCTGCTGCTGGCGCTGCGCTCCCTGCACGCCGCCGCAGCGTCGGCCGGACTGGGACGGGCCAAGGGGGCTGGTGCCCCGGTGGAGATCCCGAAGCCCGAGAAGACGGCCAGGCCCCGGCCGGACGCGGTGCGTTAGGCGTTCGCGTTCGCGTGCGCCAGTTGTTCGCGCGTGCGCTAAGAGTTGGGCTGTTGCTCCTGAGGTTGCTGCTGCTGCGGTTGCTCTTCCGGCTGCTGCTCCTGAGGCGGGGCGGGCTGGGAGTCGGGCGAGTCGCCGGGCGGGTTGTCGGGGGGCGGAGGGTCGCTGGCGGGCGGACTGTCCGGCGGCGGTGTCACCCCGTCGTCGGCAGGGGGCGGGGATTCGCCGGGCGGCGGGGATTCGCCTTCGGGCCGCGATTCGCCCGGGCTCGGACGGCAGGAGCCGTCGTCGCCGGATCCCGGCGGGCAGGGCGACTCCCCCTTCTTCTTGTCCTTGGGCGGATCGGTCTTCTTGTCCTTGCCGCCGGTGTCTCCCGCCGGACGGGTGAACCAGTCACCGCTCTCCGGATCGACCATCACGAACTCGTCCACCGGCTTCGACGCCGGCTCCACCACGACCACGTCCGACGCCCGGTACCCCGGCCAGGCCTTCCCCGTCTGCTTGGGCGCCTCCTGGGCGACGGGCGGCACCAGCGGATTCCCGCAGGCGCAGCGCACCCGGGGCACCCCGCGGTCGTCGACGAGCACCGCCGTACCGGCCTGGAGCACCGCCTGATAGGACGTCGCCTTCCCGTCCCGGAAGCCGTGGTTGGTCACGCGGGTGTCCATACGCAGCTGTACGGGGGTGAGAGCGCGCAGATAGTCCGGTACGGCCGACGGCTCGATGTCCTGGACCGAGGCGAACGCCCGGTTCTTGTCCGGAGCCGCCCGCAACGTGCTGATCTGCTTCTCCACATCGCAGCTCGCGACCTTACGGGTGCCCCCGTAGAGACCGGGCGCCGCACCGTCCACCCCACGCGTCACCTGCGACCCCGTAGCCGAGGAACTCGGGACCGCGGACGGGGAGGCGGTCGCCGGCTCGGTGTCGTTCTCGCGCGCCGTGGACTCCGTGAACGGGTCCGGGCCGGAGGAGCCCGCCGCCTGGAGGAACACCTCGCCGCCCGCCTTCGAACCGCCGCCGTCGTCGGGGCGGGTCAGGAAGACGACCAGCACCACGGCCACGACCAGGGCCGTCGCGATCGCGGCGATCCGGGGCACGGACCGCCACCAGGGGCGCCCGGGACCGGAGCCGGGGGCGGCACCGGAGCCGGAGCCGCCTCCCGCACCGCTTCCTGAACCACCGGAGCCGCCCGAACCGCCCGGGCCCTGCGAGCCGCCGTGGTCACCACCGCTCGGTGGACCGGGCGGCGCGCCGGACACGGTTGTGGGGGGCGGGGGCGTCGGCCCGGACCGGGAGGGGCCCGAGAGGGGACCGGAAGGCGGTCCCGTGGGGCGGCCGGAGGACGGCGTTTGTTCACTCACGGGCTCTGCTCCCCGAGTTTGGGACCCGTCCCGGACCGCCGCTCCCATCGCTGGGGGATCTCTGGGCAATCCGGGCTTTATCGCACTCATTGTGTGTGCCGCCCGCGTGCTCCCCGCAAGCGGAGGGAGCGACCGTTTTCCCCGGGGAGCGAAGTGCCGGGCCGCTGCTTAGCGTGGCAGCGTGAACGTCCGGGCGAGCAACGACACGAACAGCGCGACGCGCGCACCGCACGGCTGGCGCGACGCCCTCGTGGCGATCCTGGCCGGAACCCTGGCCATGCTGGTGACGGCCGCCCTCGGCCTGTGGGCCGCCGGTGCGGCCGGGCTGCCCGGCGGCGCCTTCCCCCGTGTGGTCGCGGCCGTCGTCGTGATGGCGGCGGGCGGTTCCGTCGGGCTGGCGGGCGACGCCGGTTCCCTGGTGGGGGCGCAGGCGGGCCTCTCGGTGCTCCCGCTCTCGGTGACCCTGGCGGGTGCGCTCCCCATCGCCTACGGGTTTCTCCGCCCCCTGCGCCACCGGGCCGTCGCCGGAGGCCGGGAGCTGGCGGGCCGGGCGGGCCGCGTCGCCGTCGTCTGGGCCGCGGTACTGGTCGTCCTCTCGCTTCTGGCCCGGCACACGTTCACTCTCCCGGCCGAAAGCCTCACCGGGGACGGAAGCGGGGACGGAACCGGTGACGCCTTCGGCGACGTAATGGGCGACTCGGCGCGGGTCGGCTTCCGGGCCGACATCCCGTTGACGGTGGTCATCGGCCTGGTGTGGCTGGCCGGCGTCCTCGTGCTGGCGCTCCTCGTCTCGCGCCGGGCCCCCCTCCCGGCCCGGCTGGTGCGCTTCCAGGAGACCGTGCGCCCGGCCGCGTCCGCCATGGTGGCGCTGCTCCTCGCCTCCGTCGCCCTGGGCGTCGTCGCCGGACTCGTCGTGATGGTCGTGCGCGGACATCCCGCCCAGACCGTGGCGGTGATCCTCCTCGGACTGCCCAACCTGGTCTGGCTCGCGCTCACGTTGGGCCTCGGCGCCTCCTGGGAGGGCAAGGTGCAGGGCCCCTTCGGACTGCCGATGCCCCAGGTGCTCGACTCCGTACTCCGTACGCCGGACCTCTCCACGGTCAACCTGCGCACCCTGGCCGCCCAGGACGGGCGCGTCTGGTGGCTGCTCGTCGTCACCGCCCTGCTCGTGCTCGCCGCCGCGTTCCTCATGGCGGTCCGGTCGCCCGCCCGCATGCGGCCCTGGCAGCACGCCCTGCACCTGGCGGTCGCGCTCACCCTGACCGTGCTCCTCATCGGCCTGACCGCGGCGGTCTCCGCCCGGTACGGCCTGTCCCTCCTGGGCATCGGGGACCTCGGCGGCGGTCTCGGCGGCGAGCTCTCGTTGCGACCCCGGCTGTGGACCGCGCTCGGCGTCGCCTTCCTGTGGGGCCTGGTCGCCGGATTCCTGGGCGCGCTCGCCGCCTCCCGGATGCACCGGCGCGGCGAGATTCCGCCGGACACCCCCTAAGGCTCGGAGAACACCGGGCGGGCCCAGCGCGGGGGCCGGGGCGGCGGCTCCGGCGTCGCGGACCAGGAACCGGCCCGCGCGTCCACCCGGGTCGGCGCGCGGCGTCCGGCCGGGACCCCCGACGACGCCGCCCGCAGCGCCGCCACGAACCGCAGACAGGTGTCGTAGCGGTCGTCCGGCGACTTGGCCAGCGCTTTCGCCAGTACGCCGTCCACCGCGCCCGGCAGATCCGGCCGCTGCCCGGTCGGCGGAGGCGGCGGATCGTACTGGTGGGCCCACAACAGGGCCATGTCGTCGTCCCGCTGGAAGGGCGGGGCTCCGGTGAGGGTCTCCTGCACCACGCACGCCAGGCTGTACACATCGCACCGGCCGTCCACGGGCTTCCCCGAGATCTGCTCCGGCGCCACGTAGTCGAGCGTCCCGACGAACTGGCCGACAGTGGTGAACCCCGTCAGCGACAGTGACTTCTTCGTCAGCCCGAAGTCCGTCAGATACACATGCTCCGGATGGTCGCTGTCGGTCCCCGCCGCCACCAGGATGTTGCCCGGCTTCACGTCGCGGTGCACCAGATCGTGGTCGTGCGCCGCGTCCAGCGCGGACGCGACCTGCCCGCCGATCCGGACGGCGGCGGTGAGGTCGAGCGGCCCGCGCCGGTCGATCAGCACGCGCAGGTCGGCGCCGGCCACGTAGCGCATCGCGATGTAGAGCAGACCTTCCGTCTCGCCGGCCTCGAAGACCGGCACGATGTGGGGGTGGTCGATCGCGGCCGCCACCCGCGACTCATGGGTGAACCGCTGACGGAAGGTGTCGTTGCGGGCCAGTTCCGGGGCGAGCAGCTTGAGCGCGACGATCCGGTCCAGCCGCAGATCCTTGGCCCGGTAGACCACTGCCATGCCCCCGCGGCCGATCTCGGCCTCCACCAGATACCCCGCGATCCGCTGGCCGATCAGCTCGTCGTCCCGGCCGGCCGGAAGCCCGGCTTCGTGCGAGGGGGGAGGCGGGGGAGGTGCCACGGCCTGTCACCCCCTGTCGTCCGACGCATCGTCGGGTGTGACCGGGCGAGTCGGTTCGGGCGCCATCACGTGGGTGGGCCCGGGTCCGTCGGGCGTCATCACCTGGGTGGGCCGGGGCCCGTCGGGCGTCACCACCTGAGTCGGCTCCGGCCCGTCCGCGGCGACTGCGCGCGTTGCCTCCGGTGGCCCGTCCGCGGTGACCACGCGGGTCGCTTCCGGCGGCCCCTCCGCACCAGCCGCCCGCGTCGGCTCCGGTCCCGCGCCCGCCCCCGTGAACGCCGCCCCCGATCCCGGCCCCGCCTCCGCCGCGTACGTACTGAGCTGTGTCCCGTCGCAGAAGACCCACCGCTCGTGCTCGGCGTCGTACAGCCACACCGACTCCCCGTCCACGACCAGGCCCACCCGCATTCCCCGCGTCCGCTGCTGAAAGCTCTCTCCGTCGCCGCGGCCCTCGGCCAGGTCCTGGGCGGCGCGCCGGTACTGGTTGAGGGCCTCCTCCGCCCGGGCGAGCAGGGGCCGCGGGTCCGCCGTGCGGGCGAGCGGCTGACCGGGAGCCGGGGGAGTGCGCGGTACGGAGACGAGGAGCCGCCCGTCGACCCAGGCCGCCCAGCCGTTGGAGCAGAGGACGTGCGCCCAGTCCCCGCGCCGCTCCGCCAGCTGCACCGGCAGCAGGGCGTCCAGGGGGTCGGTGGGCCGGGCGGTATCGGGCGCCTCCCAGGCGGGCAGCCCGTCCGGGGGGACGACATGGGTGGGGCGGAACTCCGGGGTCGCCATGGAACCGCCTTACTTCCGCATGACCGCGGGCTCATGGCGCCGCAGCAGCTTCGCGACGACGTAACCGAAGAGGGCGGAGAGGACGACCAGCATGCCCATGTTGAGCAGCCAGACGCCCGCGGAGTGGCCGAAGAGCGGGTCGGACGTCAGCTCGCCCGGCACGATGCGGGACAGATCGATCGTGCCGGCCATCGCCCCCAGCGCCCACCGGGAGGGGATCAGCCAGGACAGCTGCTCGAGCCCCGGCACCCCGTTCAGCTTGAGCAGGGCCCCGCAGAAGACCACTTGGACGATGGCGAGGAGGACGAGCAGCGGCATCGTGACCTCCTCCTTGCGCACCAGCGCGGAGACCAGGAGGCCGAGCATCATCGCCGTGAACGACAACAGGGCGACCTCCAGGGTGATCTCCGCGAGCGGTGGCAGGAACACTCCTTCGCCGCCCGGCGCGTTGAGGTCGACGCCCACCAGGCCCACCAGGGTCAGCACGATGGCCTGGAGGACCGTGATGGTCCCCAGCACCACGATCTTCGACATCAGGTACGCGGATCTGGAGAGGCCGACCGCTCTCTCGCGCTGGTAGATCACCCGCTCCTTGACCAGTTCCCGCACGGCGTTGGCGGCGCCGGTCAGCACGCCGCCCACACACAGGATGAGCAGCGCGTTCATCGCCGTCTCCTGGGTGAGCCTGCTGCCCGCCAGGGCGCGGGCCATCGCCCCCATGACGAAGGGCAGCGCGATCATGATGATCAGGAACGTACGGTCGGCGGCGAGCGCGGAGGCGTAGCGGCGGACCAGGGTGCCCAGCTGCGCACCCCAGTTACGGGTCTTCGGCGGCGGGGCGACGGACGCCCCGGGCGAGGCCGGGGGAAGCTGGGGCTGCGCCGAGGCGTTCACGATGTACTGCTGGTGGAAGGGCGAGTCCGCGTAGGTGGCCGCCCAGTCCCGCTCCCGGTCGTTCTCGAAGGCTTCGAACGCCTCCGGCCACTCCTCGAAGCCGAAGAAGGCAAGAGCGTCCGCCGGCGGGCCGTAGTAGGCGATGCGCCCGCCCGGCGCGAGGACGAGGAGCCGGTCGCAGACCTCCAGACTCAGCACGCTGTGCGTGACGACGACGATCGTACGGCCGTCGTCGGCGAGGCCGCGCAGCATGTGCATGACGGAGCGGTCCATCCCCGGGTCGAGTCCCGAGGTCGGTTCGTCCAGGAAGAGCAGCGAGGGCTTCGTCAGCAGCTCCAGGGCCACGCTCACCCGCTTGCGCTGTCCGCCGGAGAGGCTGTGGATCGGCTGGTTCGCCCGCTGCTCCAGGCCGAGTTCATGGATGACCTCCAGGACGCGGGCCTCCCGTTCCTCCTTCGCCGTGTCCTGCGGAAAGCGGAGTTCCGCGGCGTACCCGAGGGCTTTGCGTACGGTCAGCTGGGAGTGGAGGATGTCGTCCTGCGGGACGAGGCCGATGCGCTGGCGCAGCTCGGCGAAGTCGCGGTAGAGGTCACGGCCGTCGTAGAGGACGGTGCCGGTGTCGGCCGGCCGCAGCCCGGTGAGGGCGTTGAGCAGCGTCGACTTCCCGGCGCCGCTGGGCCCGACGACGCCGAGCAGGCACTTCTCGCCGACGGGGAAGGAGACGCCGTCCAGCAGCGTCTTGCCGCCCTTGCCCGCCTTGCCGACGGTGACCTCCAGGTCCTGGACGTCCAGGGACACCTCACCGGTGTCCACGAACTCCTGGAGCACATCGCCGACCAGGCTGAACGCGGAGTGGCCGATACCGACGATGTCGCCGGCGCCGATGACGGCCCGGGCGGCGGGCTGCCCGTTGAGGAAGGTGCCGTTGTGGCTGCCGAGGTCGACGATCTCGTGCCGACCGTCGGGAAGCGCCCGCAGCTCGGCGTGGTGCCGGGAGACCACGAGGTCGTCGATGACGAGGTCGTTGCCGCTGTCACGGCCGATGCGCACGGTCTTCGCGGGCAGCGGCCGTACGGTGGTCGGCTGCCGGAAGGTGCCGGTGGCGGCGGGCATCGAGACGGCGGACGGCCGGTCCGCGGCGGCGGGGCGAGCGGGGACTTCCCGGCCCCGCAGGACGGCGCGGGGGCCGTCGCTCGGGTTGCCGAAGTGGATGATGCTGCCGGCGCCGACGCCCGACTCATGGATCCGGTGACCGCCGGTGTACGTGCCGTTGGTGCTGTCCTCGTCGTGGAGCGTCCAGTGACCGGCCTCGGGGTGGAGAACCGCGTGGTGCCAGGAGACCCGGTCGTCGTCTATGACGATGTCGCTCTCGGGGTCGCGCCCGACATGGTAGTCCCGGCTCGGACTCATCACCGTGGAGCCGATATCCGTCTCCAGGACGAGCTCGGGCGCCGTCGGCGCTGCGGGCCGCTCTGCCATGTCCGAATTCTATCGAGACGTCACGATCGGCGCCCGTTGCGGCCGGGGCGGACGGGCTCTCGCCGTCCGGGGCCCTCGCTGTCAGCGGACCACGGTGGCGAGGATGACCTTCCCGCCGTCCGCCGAATCGCGCACCGTGATCTCCTGGGACAGCCGCTGGACCATCGGCCAGCCGAAGCCGCCGGTGCGGCCCGTCAGGTCGGGCGTGCGGTTCTGCGGGTGCGCCGGACTGGGATCGGTGACCCGCACATGGACGCCCGTGCGGTCCGCGGTCAGCCTGAGCGCCGTAACCGTTCCCGCGTGCCGGAGGGCGTTGGTGACCAGCTCCGTCACGAGGAGCAGCAGGTTCTGCACCACGTGCGCGGCCGGCGCCGGGTGCAGCCGTGCGACAAAGCTGCTGACCGCGTCCCGCGCTTCGGCGGCCTTCTCCGGCCTGCAGACGTAGTCCGTGCGGGTCTCCCCGTCCGGCGAGAGTGTCATCAGCATGCGGTCGTTCATGGCGGTCACCCCGTCGCGTGAGCTTTCTGGCTGCAGTCCGGATACCCCCGGAACGGCATTTCATGGAAAGTGGCCGCGGGGGATGGGTGAACCGCCCCGTCACCCCTCAGGTCCCGCCCCCGAGCCGGTCCCGCTGGATGCGGTGGGCCAGGGTGCGGCGCACCGAGGCGGAACCGGTGGCTGTGGTCGCCCGGTCGGGAACGTCGAGGCCGCGGCTGATGGTGTCGTACGCCGATCGGTAGGCGCCGGGGAGGTCCGCCCGGTGCCGCCTCAGGTCCTCCTCGACGAGGCGTCGCAGCGCGTCGACGTTCGGCGGTGTGAAGCGTTTCCTTCCCCGACCGAGGGCCTCGACGAAACGTGTGCAGCGGGCCTCGTGGCGCAGGGACTCGGAGATTCCCTCGGCCAGGCCCCACAGGCGCCCTTCGAGCCAGGGCGTGTCGTACTGGTCGAGCGCGAACTCCGCCGGGGGTGGCGGGCTCCCCGGCGCGTGCTTCGTCACCTGCTTGGAGACGGCGGGCTGGCTCATGCCCGTGAGCCGGGCGATCCGCTCCTGGGTCCAGCCCGATCCGGCGAACAGCGCGACCATCTCGCTGCGCAGCTGCCGCATCTCCTCGCCCGCCCGGATGACCTCGTTCATGGTGGCGAACATGCGTACGGCCTGGTCCTCGCTGAGGAAACGGGAAGGGAATGGGTCGTCGCCCTTGTCTGTCATAGCTCGGTTATACCGCACGTCCCGATCCTCATAACCAGGTTGTACAACCTGGTTATGAGGATCATCATGGCTGCCATGACGACTTTCACCGCACCTGATGGAACCCGGCTCTCCTATCGCTTCACCGACGACGGCGACCCGGTGATCTGCCTCCCGGGCGGGCCCGCCGACTCCCGCTACCTGGGTGATCTCGGCGGCCTCTCCGCACATCATCGGCTCGTCCTCCTCGACCCGCGCGGCACCGGTCGGTCGGCGCTGCCTGAAGACGCCGCCTCCTACCGCTGCGACCGTCAGGTGGCGGACGTCGAAGCCCTGCGGGAGCACCTCGGGCTCGCCCGGGTCGATCTGCCGGCCCATTCCGGCGGCGCGAACCTCGCGATGCGGTACGTAGCCCGGCACCCGCAGCGGGTCGGCAGGCTCGCCCTGATCGGCCCCGGCGTGCGGGCGGTGGGCGTGGAGGTCGACGGGGAGATGCGCCGCGCGCTCGCGCTGCGGCGGAAGGGTGAGCCGTGGTTCCCCGCCGCCCCACGGCGAAGAACCTCTCCACGCACCGCCTCACCACCACCTGGGGCGACAAGCTGGACGTCGACGACCCGCTGCCCGAGTACCCGCGCCCGCAGCAGGTCCGCGAGCAGTGGAAGAACCTCAACGGGCCCTGGGAGTACGCCGGAGCCACCGAGGGCGAGAAGCCGGTCTTCGGCAGGAAGCTCGGGGAGCGGATCATCGTGCCGTTCCCGGTCGAGTCCCAGCTCTCCGGGCTGGAGCGCGACGAGGACCACATGTTCTACCGCAAGCTCGTGACCGTGCCGAAGAACTGGTCGGTCGGCAAGGGCAAGGGCAAGTCCGGTGAGTCCGGCAAGGACAGGCGGCTCAAGCTCAACTTCGACGCCGTCGACTACAGGTCCACCGTCTGGGTCAACGGCACCAAGGTCGCCGAACACACCTGCGGCTAAACCGGGTTCAGCGCCGACATCACCGATGCGCTCCAGGGGCATCTACAGCGGGGTCGCTGACAAGGCCGCCCTCACCGCCAAGTACGTCGACAACACCCGTACGTACTACCTCGCCGCCGCCGGCGCCGAGTTGTCCGGCTCCGTCCACACCCAGGTCAGCGACCTGGAGAACGAGCTCAACGGGCTCTGGACGTACGATCGCCGCGAGATCAAGGCCGACCCGAAGAAGGTCCGGGAGATCAACCACCAGGTCATCGCCGCCGGGGCGAACACCGGTCAGCGCGACGAGCTGAAGGGCGGCGGCTCCTGGTCGCTCGACGAGAACAAGGGCAGCACGGCTCGCGACAGCGGCCCCAACCAGGCCCACCTCGCCCTGGAGGGCGGCGCGTCCTGGACGCCGGGCGTCGCGGGCTCGGCGCTGAAGTGCACCGGGGACGGCCAGTACGCGCAGAGCACCGCACCCGTCGTGGACACCACCAAGGACTACACCGACTCGGCGTGGGCCTCGATGGACGCCCTGCCCGGCAACTACGCCACCGTCGTCAGCCAGGACGGCCGGCGTACCGAGAACCCCTTCTATCTCCAGTACGGGCAGGGCGCGTTCGCCTTCTCCACCCCGGGCGGGAAGCGAGCCCGCCTGGAGATCACGCCGGAGGCCGGGAAGTGGTACCACCTGGTCGGGGTGCGGCAGGGCGACGAGGCGAAGCTGTACGTCGACGGGAAGCTCGCCGCCACCACCGAGGCCGGCCCCGCCAATGTCAGCACCGGCCCGCTCTCCGTCGGCCGGGCCCAGTACGCCGGGGCGAAGGGCGACTTCTGGAACGGGTCCGTCGACCAGGTGGGGGTGTACGACAAGGCCTGACGGCCGATGAGGTCACGGCCCTGCACGGCGGCCGGCAGCCGTAGCGGGAGGCGAATCGGTCCGCTCCCGCAGGTGATCGCAGTCGTAGCCCTTGTCCGCGTGCAGTTACGTCGTCGTCGTCGCGGTCCGCGCCGGGACCGGATCGGCGGATTGCCCCGCACGAGCGGTTGGGCTCCGTCTTCGCCCTCGGGGGCGTCCTGGCGGCCTGGGCCTCGCAATGGGGCTTCCTCGCCGCTCTGCTCGTACCCCTCGTGGTCCGCGGCGCGATCGGGCTGGTCAACGGCCTCCTCATCGCCCGCGCGAACATGGCGCCGTTCATCGTCACGCTCGCCTCCCTCCTCGCGGCGCGCGGCATCCTGCTCGCCTTCACCGACGAGGGCGCCACCACCTGCGTGGTCCCCAAGGACTCCGCCTTCGCCGTCGGCGGCAGCAGCGACGCGGCCACCCTCATGGGCCTGCCCGTCGCCCGTACGAAGATCCTCGTCCACACCCTCAGCGGACTGCTCGCCGGACTCGCCGGAGCGCTCAACGCCGCCCGTCTCTCCTCCGGGGTCACCATCGTCGGTGTCGGCATGGAGCTGGACGCGATCTCCGCGGTCGTCATCGGCGGCACCCTCCTCATCGGCGGCGCCGGATCGATCAGCGGCACCCTCTGGGGCATCCTGCTGCTCGCCGTGATCCAGAATCTCATCAACCAGATCGGCTCGCTCAACTCCTCGTACCAGTCGGTGGTCAGCGGCGGCTTCCTTATCGTTGTCGTGGTGGCGCAGCGTTACCTCGCGCCAAGCCGGAGAACCACCTGAACCGGACGGGCCGGACGGGCCGGACGGGCCGGACAGGGGCGAGTCGAACCGAGTACAAGGAGTGCCGTGGGCGTCAGCCTCAAGGACGTGGCTCAACGGGCGGGCGTGTCCATCAAGACCGTTTCGAACGTGGTCAACAACTACCAGCACGTCACCCCCAAGATGCGCGCCAAGGTGCAGCAGGCCATCGACGAACTCGGCTACCGGCCGAACCTCACCGCCCGCCACCTGCGCAAGGGCCGCACCGGCATCATCGCGCTGGCCGTGCCCGAGTTCGGCAACCCGTACTTCGCGGAGCTCGCCGGTGAGGTCGTCGACGCGGCCGCCCGGCACGACTACACCGTCCTGGTCGACCACACCGGCGGCCTGCGCGAGAAGGAGCTGCTGGTCAGCCAGGGGTTCCGGTCCCATGTCATCGACGGGCTCATCCTCAGCCCCATCCACCTGGAGACCGAGGACCTGATGGCCCGTACGGAGACGGCACCGCTGGTGCTGCTCGGGGAGCGCGAGTACGAGGCCCCGTACGACCACATCGCCATCGACAACGTGGCCGCCGCCCGCCAGGCCGTCGCCCATCTCATCGCCCTCGGCCTCCGGCGGATCGCCTTCCTCGGCTCCCGTACCGGCCAGGAACGCCAGCCCGCCCACCTCCGGCTGCGCGGTTGGCGCGAGGAGCTGGCCGCCTCCGGCATCACCCCCGACGAGTCCCTCGTCGTCGTCACCGACGGCTACGGGAGGGAGGACGGCGCGGCCGCCATGGCCTCGCTCCTCGACCGGGGCGAGCGGCCCGACGCCGTGTTCGCGTACAACGACATGATCGCGATCGGCGCCATGCGCACCATCACCGAGCGCGGCCTCACCATCCCGGGCGACATCGCCGTCGTCGGCTTCGACGACATCGAGGAGAGCCGGTACGGGACCACCACCCTCACCACCATCGCGCCCGACAAGGCGGCCATCGCCCGGCTCGCCGTCGACAGCCTCGTCGAGCGCCTCGCCGGCACCTCGGTCGCCGCACCCCGGCGGCCGCGCCCCGGCTACCGCCTCGTCGTCCGCGAATCCACCGCGCCCCGTCAGGCTTCCGGACCCTGCTGAGGCCCGAGGCCCCTCCTTCCCTTACCCATCCCCAAGGAACTCCGCATGCCCACCGTGCACCGCAAACCGTTCGGCCACGCCCACGGGCAGAGCGAGATCGACCTCTGGACCCTCGCATCGGGCACCGGGGTACGGGCCGAGATCCTCAACTACGGCGGCATCCTGCACAGCCTCACCGTGCCGGACACCGCCGGCGCCCCGGGCCCGGTCGTCCGCTCGCTGCCCGCCCTCGACGACCACACCGACAAGAACCGCTACTTCGGGGCCGTCGTCGGGCGGTACGCCAACCGCATCGCCCACGGCCGCTTCACCCTTGACGGCACCACACACCGCATCCCCGCCAACGACCGGGGCCACGCCCTGCACGGCGGCCCGGACGGCTTCCACACCAGGGTCTGGGAGGCGGCCGGGCACCGCACCAATCTCGGCCACACCCTCCAGGTCGACGCCGACCACTACCTCCCCGTCGACGCCGACTCCATCCCCGAAGGCTCTCCGTCCCCCGTGGCCGGCACACCCTTCGACCTCACCGCCCCGCAGCCGGTGGGCGAGCGCCTGACCCGACCGCACCCCCAAGTCACCCCGGCCGGCGGCTTCGACCACTGCTGGGTGCTGCGCGACCCGGCCCCCGGAACTCTCCGCAGGGCAGCCCGCCTCACCGCCCCCGGCGACCGGCGCACCCTGGAGCTCTGGACCACCGAGCCGGGGATCCAGGTCTACACCGCCAACCAGCTCGACGGCGCGTTCACCGACGGCACAGGCCGCCGCCACGAGCGCCACGGATCGCTCTGCGTGGAGACCCAGCACCTGCCCGACTCACCCAACCGCCCCGCCCACCCCAGCACGGTGCTGCGCCCCGGCGAAACCCTGCGCAGCCGCACCGAATGGCGCTTTCCGCACCTGCGCCCGGAAGAGAGATAGTTTGCGGCTCCCGGCAGCCCCTTGATCTACTTCCCGGACCAGCAGACAGGCCGACTGGCCCGTCTGCAGCGCGGGCACCGCGCGCCGCACCTGGTTGAGCCTTCTCAGGCGTGTCTCGAGGGGAGGGGCCGCGGGCGGGTGGCCCCGGCGGCTGCCGATGGCGGTCCCGCCGGAGAACCCGGACGCGCCTCGAGTTTCGGGCGAGTGAACACGATCCGGCGGAAAGCCCTGCCGGAACATTGCTGCAAACCGGTGCATGACAGGCCCGTGAAGGGATCGGGCAGAACCGGTTCGTCGGAATGGACCGCCGGGCGGAGGCGTTCGCACGGGCATGACCTTCTCCGTTGACGTGACCGTGCGCGGCTACGAGCTCGACACCCAGGGCCATCTGAACCAGGCCGTCTACCTCCAGTACGCCGAACACGCCCGCTGGGAGCTGCTGCGGGCCGCCGGGCTTCCCCAGGAGAAGCTGCTGGCGGACGGCATCGGCCCGGTGCAGCTGGAGGTCACCGTGAAGTACCGCAGCGAGCTGCGGGGCGGGGAGCGGGTACGGGTCACCTGCCGCTTCGACTACGGCACGGGGAAGACGTTCACCCTGGCCCAGCAGGTCATCAAGGAGGACGGCACGGTCGCCGCCGAGATCACCGGGGTGGCCGGCGTCCTCGACCTGACCGAACGCCGCCTCGTCCCGGACCCGCAGGGCCGCCTGGCCGCACTGGCGGGCAACCCGGACCTGCTGACCGGCTGAGCAGGGCGGGGAGGGCGGACGCCCTTCCCCATGGGCGGGGCGTCCACGAGCAGCGTGTTGCGACCTGCGCATGACCCCGCTCACCGGTCAGGAGCCTCCGGTCAGACGGGGGTGCCGACGACGAGGTGGTCGCCGGGGATGCCGGCCTTGCCGGGCGCGTAGTAGTCCTTGATCCCGGCGACCCACGTCTCCACCCGGATCCGGTCTCCGTCCGTCGGCTCGAACGCGTCGAAGAGCGCGTCGATGTTCGCGGGTTCGAACCCGATCGCCGTCATCAGCGCCATGAACAGGGGGCGCTCGATCAGGCCGTCGCCATCCGGGTCGCCGAGTGCGGCGAGCGCCTCGGCGAACACGGCGACGGTCGCGTCGAACCGCTCCGGCGACAGCACACAGGCGGTGAACTCCTCGAAGCTGATCTCGCCGTCCCCGTTGGCGTCGAGCTCGGTGAGCAGGGTCGTCCAGTACCGCCGGAACGCTCCCCGCATCGCGTCCTTCGCCGCCTGGTCCGATGCGTGCGCTTCGCGCACGACGCGGTCGGCCATGAGCTCGAAGTCGTCGGCCTCCAGGACCCCATTGGCGTTGGCATCGAACAGGGAGAAGACGAGCGCGACCCGCCGGGTGGCCTCAGTGGTCATGAATCCGTCACCTTTCGCCGTACGGTCCCGCCGACCGGAGCCCGGTCGGCCCACCCACTGTCCGCCCGAAGGGCGGCGGGCACGGCGAAAGCCGTATCCCTTTCACCTGAAGGACGTAACCGCCCCCGCGTAAACGTCGAGTTGAGGCAGACAGCGGGGCCCAGCGCCCCGCACGCCCCGGCACGGGCCGTGGACGACCGCGTCGTACCGGGGGAGCGGGGAACCCGCCTGAGCGCCCACCTTCTGGGCTGGCCGGATGAGAGTGATGCCCGCCGCGACCGGAGAGGCCGTACCGTCCACGACCAGGGAGATACGGTCGCTGCCCGCGCACGCGCCCGGTGCGGTCGACACCCCCTTCGTCACCAAGGGCTACGACGAGGTCGTCTCCCACGGCACCCTCTGGGACGCGCACTCCCACCCCTTCCACGAACTCGAACTGCTCCGGAACGAGCGGGGCGTCTCTCGGCGGTGGTCGGCGAACGCATCTGGACGATCACCCCGCCCTCGGCCTGTGGATGCCCGCCGGGACCCCGCACTCCGGATCGGCGACGGCGGGGACCTGGTTCCGCGCAAGCTTCTTCGGCTTCCGCACGACGTCGTCGATCTCCGGCACCCCGGTCACCGTCGAGATCACCCCCCTTGCTGCGCCTCCTGCTGGAACGGCTCGGCGAACCCGGCCTCGCCCCCTCCTCCCGCGCCGCGACCGAGGCGCTGGTGCTCGACGTCCTCGCGCCGTCGCCCCGCGAGCTGCTCCTACAGGTGCCCGCCTCAGGCCTCCTGCGCCCCGTCGCGGACGCGGTCCGCGAGGATCCACACCGCCGGCTCCCCGGCCGAGGTGCTGACCGAGGAGACCGTCCGCGTGGTCTTCGGCCTGGGGAGCCACGTCATCGAGGACCCGGTCTCCGGCCGGCCCCCGATGCTCCCGATCGGCCGCCACCACGTGCGGGAGAGGCCGCGCCCTCAGGAGCCGAGCAGCGCGGAGCCGTACCAGTCCGAGGAGCCGGTCACGCCCGGCAGCGCGAGGAAGTAGCCGCCGCCCGTCGCGGTGCTGAAGTCGGCGAACCGCTCACCCTCCAGCCGCTTCTGCACGGTCGCGAACTGCCGGGCGATATCCCGCTGGTAGCAGCAGAAGACCAGCCCGACGTCGAGTGTGCCGTCCGGAGCGAGGCCCCGGTCGATGTTGTAGCTCCGGCGCAGCAGCACCGAGTCCTCGCTTCCGGGAGTCCGCGGATTGGCCCGGCGGATGTGCGAGTCCAGCGGGGTGACCCGGCCCTCCGGGTCCCGCCCGTAGTCCGGCAGGTCGCTCTCCTCACGTCCGTCGAGCGGCGCCCCCGTCGACTTGCGGCGGCCGAAGATCCGCTCCTGCTCGCCGAGGGGGACCCGGTCCCACGCCTCTGCCCGCAATCGGATCGTGCGCAGCACCTGGTAGCTTCCGCCGCGCGCCCAGCCCGGCCCCTCCGGCCCGACCCAGACCAGCCGGTCCATCTCCCGGGCTGACCCTGTGTCCGGGTGCGCGGTGCCGTCCTTGAAGCCGACGAACGACCGCGGCGCGCCCTCGGGACGCGGCGGATTGAGGAAGCCGTCGGCCCGCCACCGCGTCCGCAGCAGCCCCGCGGTCTCCCGCGCCAGATCCCGTACGACATGGAGGACGGCGTCCGGGTGCTGGGCGCAGACCTGCACCGAGAGATCGCCGTGACAGCTTCCCGGGTCGAGCCGGTCCCCGGGGAACTCCGGCATCGGGACGAGCCCGGGCGGCAGCGCCCCCGCCAGCCCGTACCGCCCGTCGAACAGCGAGGCACCCACTCCGACGGTGATGGTCAGCCGGTCCTCCGGTCCCCGCACCGCGGCCACGTCCGGGTCCAGCGGTGTGACCCCGGCCGTCAGGGTGCGGCACCGCACGGTCAGCTTCTTCAGGAGCGCCGCCAGCTCGGCCCGGTCGCGCGCGAGCACGTCGAAGGCGGCGAATCCGCCGAACCGCTGCTGCCGGGTGAGGATGCCCGCCTGGTGCGCCCCGTGGAACGGCACCCGCACGTCGCCGGAAGCGGCAGCCGGCGCGCCGGAAGCGGCCCCCGCCGCCAGCGTGCCGGTCAGACCCGCAGCCCCTACGACACTCGCGGCTCCCCGCACGAAGACACGTCGACCGGGACGCGCATCCCGGCGGTGGTCACTTTCCGTCATAGCCGTTCTCCTTGCGGGATCTTGGTGGTCCGCTCCGGCTCATCGGCCCTACCGCGCGGAACGCCAGCTCAGCACGGTTTCCCCGGGCAGGGCGGGTGGCTTGGGCCGGGCGGCTGAGCGCCGGGGCGTGCGCCCCCTGATCGGCTGACTGCGGAGGGTGAGTGACATGTTTCGCGGCACCACGGGGGACACAGGGGAGGTCTGTTCCCGGGCCCTGAGCCGGGACGCCCTGAAACCCCGAACCGGTCATTGGGAGAAACCTCGGTGCAGAACGCCTCGGTGCAGAACGCCTCGGTGCACGACGCCTCGGTGCACGACGCCTCGGTCCACGACAAGGAAACCGTACGGAGCTGCCCGTTCGACTTCGCACAGCAACTGGAGTTCGACCCGCAGCTCAAGGAACTGCTCACCAAGGAACCCGTCTCCCGCATCCGTATGGCGTACGGAGAGGGCGAGGCGTGGCTCGTCACCCGCTACGAGGACGTCCGGACGGTCACCACCGACCGGCGCTTCAGCCGGAGTGCCGTGCTCGGGCGGGACTTTCCCCGGATGACCCCGGAGCCGATCGTCCAGGCCGAGTCCATCAACCTCATGGACCCGCCCGCCAGCAGCCGGCTGCGCAGCCTGGTGGCCAAGAGCTTCACCCCGCGCCGCGTCGAGCAGATGCGCGAGGGGACCCAGCGGGTCGTGGACCGGCTGCTGGACGGGATGGAGGGCGAAGGCTCACCCGCCGACTTCGTCGCCGGCATCTCCTCGCCGCTGCCGCTGATCACCATCTGCGAGGCGCTCGACATCCCCGAGGCCGACCGTCCCTGGCTGCGCTCCCACGCTCTGACGATGATGAACGTCGGGGCGGCGGGCAAGGAGGACGCGGTACGGGCCAAGGCCGAACTGCGCGGCTACTTCACCGAGCTGACCGCCGAGCGCCGCCGCTCCCCGGGCGAGGACCTCATCAGCACCCTGGCCACCGCCCGGGACGGCGCCGAACTGCTCGACGACAAGGAACTGGCCGTCATGGCGATGGTCCTGCTCATCACCGGCCAGGACACCACGACCTACGAGCTCGGCAACATCGCCCACACCCTGCTCACCCGGCCCCAGCTGCTGAAGACGCTCCAGGCCGAACCGGAGCGGCTGCCCCGCACCATCGAGGAGCTGCTGCGGTACATCCCCTTCCGCAAGGGCGTGGGCATCCCCCGCGTCGCCACCGAGGACGTGGAGCTCGGCGGCGTCGCCATCAAGGCCGGCGACGTGGTCCACGTGTCGTACCTGACGGCCAACCGGGATCCCGCCAAGTTCGACCGTCCCGACGAGCTGGACCCGGACCGGCCGTCCATCCCGCACATGACGTTCGGCTGGGGAGCCCACCACTGCTTGGGCGCACCGCTGGCCACCATGGAGCTGGAGGTGGCCTTCTCCACGCTCCTGGCCCGCTTCCCGGCCCTGCGTCTCGACGCGGAGCCCGAGGACATCCGGTGGAACACGACGTCCATCTGGCGTTACCCGCTCGCCCTGCCCGTCACGTGGTGACGAGAGCCTCCGCTCCCAGATACGAGGAGAACCCATGGCGACCCTGTGCCGACCGGCCATCGCTGTGCCCGAACACGTCATCACGATGCAGCAGACCCTGGAGCTGGCCCGGGAGACCCACCACGGGCACCCCCAGCGCGACCTCGTCCTGAGGCTCATCCGGAACACCGGTGTCCAGACCCGCCACCTGGTGCAGCCGATCGAGGAGACTCTCAAGCACCCCGGCTTCGAGCTCCGCAACCAGGTGTACGAGGCCGAGGCCAAGACCCGGGTCCCCGAGGTGGTGCGGCAGGCCCTCGCCAACGCCGAGACCGACCCCGCCGACATCGACCTGATCGTCTACGTCTCCTGCACGGGCTTCATGATGCCCTCGCTGACCGCCTGGATCATCAACACCATGGGGTTCGGCCCCGAGACCAGACAGCTGCCCATCGCCCAGCTCGGCTGCGCGGCCGGCGGTGCGGCGATCAACCGGGCGCACGACTTCTGCCGGGCCTACCCCGACTCCAACGTCCTCATCGTCTCCTGCGAGTTCTGCTCCCTCTGCTACCAGCCCACCGACATCGGAGTGGGATCGCTGCTCTCCAACGGCCTGTTCGGGGACGCCATCTCCGCCGCCGTCGTCCGGGGGCAGGGCGGCACCGGCATGAGGCTGGAACGCAACGGCTCCCACCTCGTGCCCGACACCGAGGACTGGATCTCCTACGCCGTCCGCGACACCGGATTCCACTTCCTCCTCGACAAGCGTGTGCCCGGCACCATGGAGATGCTCGCGCCGGTCCTGAAGGACCTCGTCGACCTGCACGGCTGGTCGGTGCCCGACATGGACTTCTTCATCGTCCACGCCGGCGGCCCGCGCATCCTCGACGACCTCTGCCACTTCCTCGACCTGCCGATGGAGATGTTCCGCTACAGCCGGGCCACCCTCACCGAACGCGGCAACATCGCCAGCTCCGTCGTCTTCGACGCGCTCGCCCGTCTCTTCGACGACGGGGGCGCGGCCGAATCCGCTCAGGGCCTGATCGCCGGATTCGGACCAGGCATCACCGCCGAGGTGGCGGTCGGCAGCTGGGCGAACCACGACCCCGGGGCCGACCCCGACCGGGAACTGGCCGACCTGGAGCTCAGGACGGGCGTTGCGCTGTCCGGCTGAACCCGTGTTAAGGCGCCGTACGGGCGGGGACGAAGGACCGGGTATTCGCGCTTCGCGGCTGCGCACCCGCGCCGCGAACGAACGACCCCCACCCGAGGAGACACGTATGCGCCTGCGCGCCCGTTGGGCCCCGGCCGCCCTGCTGCTGATCGCCCCCCTGGTCGGCACCACCACCCCGGCCACCGCGGACACCGGACCGGAAAGGGTCCCGGTGGAGCGGTCCGCCCGGGCCGTACCCGGGCAGTACATCGTCACCCTGGAGCCCGAACTCTCCCCGGACACCGTGCTGGAGGACCTCGGGCTCCAGGCATTGTTCACGTACGGAAATGTCCTGCACGGGTTCGCCGTCACGCTCACCGCCACCGAACTGGAGGCCGTGCGGGCCGTCCCCGGGGTGCTTGCCGTCGAGGAGAACGCCGAAGTGGCCGTCGAGGCGCCCCGGGCAGGCGGCCTCTTCCGGGCCCCCGCGGCCACCTGGGGCACCGACCGGATCGACCAGCGAGCCCTGCCGCTGGACGACACCTTCACCACCACGGCCACGGGTGACGGCGTGAAGGTGTACGTCGTCGACACCGGGATCGACGCCACGCACGCCGAGTTCGGCGACCGGGTCGTCAAGGGCTACGACGCCGTCGGCGACGGCCGTGACGGCCAGGACTGCAACGGCCACGGCACCCATGTCGCCGGCACCGTCGGGGGCTCCACCTCCGGGGTGGCGAAGGACGCGTCCCTGGTCAGCGTGCGGGTCCTGAACTGCCAGGGCCGGGGCACCTGGGCCGGCATCATCGCCGGGTTCGACTGGGTGGCCAAGGACGCGGCGGCCGGCTCCACCCCCGCCGTCCTGAACGCCTCGCTCGGCGGAGCCCGGTCCAATTCGGTCGACGCGGCCGTCGAAGCCGTCGCGGACGCGGGCGTGCTGCCCGTGGTGGCGGCGGGCAACGACGACAGCGACGCCTGTGCCGTATCCCCGGCCGCGGCCGACGGCGTGGTCACGGTGGGAGCGAGCGACCGCCAGGACCGGGAGACCTCGTTCAGCAACTGGGGCTCCTGTCTCTCGCTCTACGCCCCCGGCGCCGACATCGTCTCCGCGAAGCTCGGCGGTGGCACCGTCTCCCTGAACGGCACCTCCATGGCCAGCCCGCACGTCGCGGGAGTCGCCGCCCTCTACAAGCAGGACAATCCCTCGGCCACGCCCGCCGCCGTCACGCGCTGGCTGACCGACACCGCCACCCCGGACGTGCTCTCCGGCCTCGGCCAGGGCTCGCCCGACCTGCTGCTCCACACCGGCGGCCTCTGACACACCGCCAGGCGGGGCCGGTGGGCGGTGATCGCGGTACGCGATCCGCTCACCGGCCCGCACCCTCCGGCTGTTGCCGGCGTCGGCGCCTTGGCCGCCGGTGCCTCCGCCCAGGTCAGCGCAGCCATCGGCGCCCGGGGCGCGGGCAGACATCTCCCCCTGCGACGACGCCGTCGCCATCGAGCGCGCCTGGCGTCACCTGGCCTCCCTCGGCCACGAGCGCATCGGCGTGGTGATCGGCCCGTCCGGCCATGTGCCCTCCCGCCGCAAGCCGGCGGCGGCCCGCTCGGTCGCCGAGGCCGCCGGGGGCAGCTGGCGGAGGAGGACATCGAGCGTTCGAATGTTCTCCCTGGAGGGCGGCCAGGCCGCTGCCTCCCGGCTGCTGGGGCGGGGAGTCACCGGAATCATCTGCGCCAGTGACCCGCTGGCCATGGGCGCGGTCCGGGCGGCCCGCAGGCGCGGCCTCGGGGTGCCGTCGGATGTCTCGGTCGTGGGCTTCGACGACTCGGACTTCATGAGCTGCGCCGAACCCCCGCTCACTACGATCCGCCAGCCCATCGAGGCCATGGGCCGGGCCGCCGCCGAGCTGCTCCGCGCAGGTATCCCGGGCGGCGCGGCACCGCCCGGGGAGTTGCTGTTCGAGCCGGAGCTCGTGGTGCGCGGCTCGACCGCGCAAGCGCCCCGCTGAAGCGCAGCGCCCCCGGGATCGCCGACTTGTACGTACAACTGTTGTCCAATTGCGCGGCATGAGGGAAATCCTGCAGTCATCCGGCGGTTCCATTCCAGGCACCGCCATCCGCCCGGTCACCCCGCGTCCGGCACGATCGCGGGACGGCAGGCGCTGCGGCAGAGTGGGCAGCATGGACGACCTCAACGCACTCGCCGAGGAGCACCTGACCGCCGCCCGCGCCTCCGCGCACGGTCGCAGCGCGCATCTGCTCATCCAGGAACCGCCCCTGCGCCAGACCGTGATCGCCCTCACCTCCGGCTCGGCGCTCGACGAACACAACGCCCCGCCCGCCGCCTCCCTCCTGGTGCTGCGCGGCACGGTCCGCCTCACCGCCGACTCCGGCGACGCCGATCTCCCAGCCGGCACGCTCCACCCGATCCCGCAGGAGCGGCACGGGCTGCTGGCACTCCAGGACGCGGTGGTCCTCCTCACGGCCGTCAACGACTGACGGGACATCGGGGAGGCACGTACGGCCCGGGGGCCCCGCGCATCCGGTAAGGCCGCAGGGCCCGGGCAGGTGTGTCCGGGCGGAGGCGTGGCAGGAGAGGATCGAGGAAAGCCGGGGCGTCCGACGGACGAGCCCCCCCCGCCCGCCGCGTCCGATCACGTCCCCGGAGTACCAGCTTGCCCAGCTTGCCCACCCAGACCGCCGCAGCCGCGGAACGCACCGACCCCGCCGCCGGACGCCCCCGCCCGCCGCGCAACTGGCTCGCCGGGCTGCGCCGCACCCCCGTCTCGCTGTGGAACGACGACATCACCGACTGGGCCGCCGCCCTCACCTACTACGCCATCCTCGCGCTGCTCCCGGCCCTCCTCGTCACCGTCTCCGTGATCGGCCTCGCCAACCCCGACGCGACCACCGCCCTGATCGCCGACATCACCGCCTTCGCTCCCGCCGAGTCCGGGGAGGCGCTCCGCCGCCCGCTGGAGGCGGCCACCGAGCAGCGCTCCGCCGTCTGGCTGCTCGTCGCGACCGGATCCGTCAGCGCCGTGTGGTCCGCGTGCAGCTACCTCGCGGTCTTCCGCCGCGCGATGCACGCCATGCACGGCGTGCGGGACAACCGCCCTCCCCTGCGGCAGGCGCACATCATCGTCGTGTCGGCGATCGGTCTGCTCGTCCTCCTGATGACCAGCGCCTGCGCCCTCGTGCTGACCGGCCCCCTGGCCCGCTGGCTCGGCCGCCGCGTCGGCCTGCCCCATGAGGGCGAGACCCTGTGGGTGGTCCTGAAGTGGCCGTTGCTGCTCTGCCTCGTCGCGTGCTTGATCATGGTGCTCTTCAGTACCGGTCCCCGCTCCGCGCGCGGTGTCCGCCGGGGCCTGCCCGGCGGGGTGCTGGCCGCGTTCCTGTGGCTGTCCGCATCGGCGCTCTTCGCCCTCTACGCCACCCAGGTCGGCAGCTACAGCAGGCTCTACGGCTCCCTGGCCGGCCTGGTGGTCTTCCTGATCTGGGTCTGGTTCGCCAACCTCTCCCTGCTCGCCGGCGCCCAGTTCAACGTGGAGCTGGACCGCCCGGAGGCGGAACGGGAGCGGGAGCCCGCTACGGCCGCAGGATGAGGCGGACCGGGTCGCCCTCCTTGGTCTCCATCCGCCGCACCGCCGTCGCCGCCTCCTCCAGCGGCAGCACGCCGGTGATCGACCGGGAGAAGTCCAGGCGCCCGCCCTCGGCGAGCCGGACGAGCTGCGCCACATGGTGCTCCTCGGAGCCGTAGTGCCCCAGGATCCGGTGCTGGAGGTAGCTGAACCGGGTGGAGTGGGCCACCGTCAGCGGCTGGTCGCTCAGCCCGACCAGCACCAGGCGCCCCTTCGGCGCCAGCACGCTCAACGCCTGCTCCCGGACGGCGGGAGCGCCCGCGAAGTCGAAGGCCGCCTCCAGGCCGCCGCCCCCCGTCGCCCCGAGCACCTGCTCGTGCAGCAGCGGATCGCCGGAGTCCAGCGCCAGGTCGGCCCCGAAGTGCAGGGCCCGGTCGCGGGCGGCGGGCGCCGGGTCCACCGCGATCACCGGGTACGCGCCCACGGCCCGCAGCAGCTGCACGGCGTGCGCCCCGAGCCCGCCCGCGCCCCAGACCCCGACGGCCTGCGCCGGGCGCACGTCACCGGTGACGGTCACCGCCGCCCAGGGGGTGGAGACCGCGTCCGGGATGATCGCCGCCTGGTCGAGGGGGAGCGTGAGCGGCAGGGCGACGAGGGTGGCGGCGGAGGCGAGGGCGTACTCGGCCCACCCGCCGTCGTAGTCGACACCTCGCGTGTGGGTCCGGCCCCCGCGCCGCTCGCCCGCCTGGAGGACCACCCGTTGCCCGGCGCTCCAGCCGCTGACACCGGGCCCCAGCCCCTCGACCGTCCCGGCGACCTCGTGGCCCAGAGTGACAAAGTCGCCCTCCAGATGCAGGGGCGTGAGTGTGCCGTCCACCAGATGCACATCGGAGAGGCAGACCCCGGCCGCGCCCACCTTCACCAGCACCTCGCCCGGCCCCGGCACCGGCTTCGCCACCTCCTCGACGGAGAGCGTGCGGGTGGGCAGGTGCAGGCGCACGGCGCGCATGCGGTCCATGGCGGGGTCCTTGTCGTGACGGCGTGACGTTCGATCCGGTCGCGGGCGGGACCCGGCCGGTCAGGCCTTCGAACGGTATCCGGCCACGATCGGCATCGTCTCGCGCAGCACCCGCACACTGTCGTTCGACGCGTCGCCGAGCCGAAGCCCCTTCCAGCTCCCCTCCGCGCTGGAGAACCGGCTGATGCGCTTGCAGTGGGTGCCGCACGAGGCGCGGTAGGCCATGATCGTGTAGTGCCGCCGGTCCTCGGTGATCCAGCCGGTGTTGTACGGGCGGGTGCGGCTCACGTTCATCGACCCGCCGGTGTCCGATGCCAGCGTCGTACGGTCGTGGGCCAGGCCCAGGTTGTGGCCGATCTCGTGGCTCGCCGAATCCAGCTCGATGCCGTCGACCTCGACGACCGCGTACGCGTACTCGTGCGACGAGCTGTCGAGGGCGGACGTGTAGTCCGCGGTGCCGCCACCGCGTTCGTCCCGCTCGACGACGAGCGTCACCAGATCGGCGCCGTACCGCTCGCGCTGCTCGTGCACCTGGCGCCCGAGCCCCGAACTGTGGTCCTTCAGCACGGCGTGCGCGGCGCGGAACTCCTCCGAACCGTCGTAGCCCTTCGCCGTGTACGGGTGGACGGCCCGGATGATCCCGCAGAGCCCGTCCGCGGCCAGCGAGCGGTTCATCCGGGTCGCGATCCGCTGGGCGGACGCCGGAACCCGGTGCTCGCCGCCGAGCCGCGCCGCGGCCTTGGGCGTGTAGACCACCAGCACATCGACGACGGGGCAGCGCATCGCCCCCGAAGCCGCCGCCGGAGTGGCCGGGGCGCTCGCCGACGTATCGGTGAGGAACGGGGCGGCACAGAGGGACGCGGCGATGCCGACGGCCAGAGTCGTTTTCAAGAGGGTTGCGCGCATGGGGAGTTGTCTCCATCCGGAGGGGGCGGGCGGAGGGATCCACTCGGATTACCGAGCGTGTCTCCTTTCTAACATTCGGTGAACTTGGCCGCCCGTCGCGCCGGCTGCGGGGTGGTACGAAGGTGGCGACCGGGCCGAGGGGTGTGGCAGCGCAGAGGTGGGCAGGTACACCTGTACGAACTCGCACAAGCGGTATGGCAGTCGGTGGCAGAGGGGCGTGTGTGGCGTGACGGAACAGAGCGAATGGCGTTTCTCCGACGACCGGGGTCAGCTGTCGACGGCACCCCGGCGGCCCGAGCGGGTGCTCGCCTACGTCCAGGCCGGGGCGACGCTGTGGGGCCTGGGTATCCGGCCGCAGGGGATCTTCGGCTCCGACCACGACGGCCCCGGCCCCGACCGCGCCAAGACCGGGACGCTCCCGCTGGATCAGGTCGCGTACGTCGGCGCCGGGAGCGCGCTGGACGTGGAGCGGCTGCTGAGTGATCGGCCGGATCTGGTCGTCGCGGTGAGTTACGGCGGCGGCCATGTCTACGGACTGGCGCCGGAGACCGCCAAGCCTCTGGAGGAGCGGGTCCCGGTCGTCGTCATCGATGTGAGCCAGGCCCGGACGTTCGAGGAGATCGGCGACCGGTTCGCCGAGCTGGCCCGCTCGCTCGGCGCCGAGCACCGCGCGGACGCGGACGCCGACCTCGACGCCGCCCGGGAGCGGCTCCGGACGATCGCCGCCGCAGGACCGGCCGACGTGCCCCGCGTTCTCGCCCTCTCCCCGGCCGGACCCGACCAGGCCCACGTCGCGCGCCCCCAGATGTGGCCCGAGTTGCGCGTCCTCGCCGCACTCGGCGTCCACCTCGTCGAGCCGGCCCCGGGCCCCGGGGCCAACTGGTCCACCCTCGACCGGGCGGAGACCTTCGCGCTGCGCCCGGACGTGATCCTCACCGACATCCGCGCCCACGCCGCCTCCCTGGACGAGTTGGGCCGGGACGGTCGGGAGCCGGTCGTGCCCTGGAACCCGGAGCCGCTGTACGGGCCCCGCGACCACGCCCGCTTCCTCGGCCTGGTCGCGGACGCGCTGGAGGGGTAGGCGGCACCTACTCCGCCGGGATCAGCCCGTCGGCCACGAGCCCGGCGAGGACCGCCTCGCCGAGGGCGTGGACGGCGGACTGCGGGCGGACCATCACGGTGAACTCCTTGATCCGCCCGTCCTCGGCGAGGTGGACCAGGTCGATGCCGTGGATCTCCTTGCCGTTCACGGTCGCCCGGAAGAGCAGGACGGCTGCCGGCGCCTCGGCGCCGTCCGCACCGGTCTGTGCCGTGCCGGCGAACTCTCCGACGTAACGGAAGTCCTCGAAGGTGCGCAGGAGGACGCCGAAGAGGCCCAGCACCATGGGCCGGCCTTCGAACGGGGTGAACTTCACCGGGCTGTAGAGCCGGACGTCCTCGGTGAACAGATCGTCCAGGGCGCCGAGGTCGCGGGTGTCGACGGCCGTGCGGAAGCGGTCCACTGCGGTGGTCATAGCGTCTCCTCGAAGGCTGTTCATGAAAGCGACTACTCATAAAGGTGAGTAGTCGCTTTCATGACTATCATGGGCCGTGTGCTGCTGGGCAGGGGCCGGTGCACATGAGAGGGAGGCGGTCCGATGGCTCTGCGCCACGCCGTGCTGGCGGCGCTGCTCGACGAGGAGCTGAGCGGGTACCAGCTCGCCAAGGCGTTCGACATGGGCGTCGCGAACTTCTGGCACGCGCTGCCCCAGCAGCTGTACGCCGAGCTCGCCAAGCTGGAGAAGGAAGGCCTGGTCGCCGGGCGCGAGGTCGTGCAGGACACCCGGCCCAACAAGCGCCTCTTCCGGGTCACCGGCGACGGCCTCGCCGAGCTGGAGCGGTTCGCGGCGGTCGCCGCCAAGCCCTCGTTCATCCGGGACGATCTGCTGGTCAAGGTCCAGGCGGCGGACCATCTCGACGGCGCTGAGCTGATCGCACGGCTCACCGAGCGGGCGGAGTTCGCCGAGGCCAAGGCCGCGCGGTTCGAGGCGCTGCTGAAGGGGATGCGCGGCGACCGGCCGGAGGGGGAGTTCCTGCGGTACGGCGAGCGGATCGGGCCCTATCTCACGTGCCGCCGCGGACGGGACTTCGAACGCGCCAACCGGGACTGGTGCCGGGAGGTCATCGCGGTCCTGCGGACGCGGGCCGCCTGACGGCACGGTCCGCCGCAACTCTCCAGAAAATATTCTGCAAAAATACTTTGGGAAAACGGACGACCGTCCTACGCTGCGGCCATGGACAGCGAACCCTCCCGCCGCGTACTCGATCCCGACCGCGACGGAGCCGCGCTCAAGGCGCTCACCCACCCCCTGCGGATCGAGTTGCTCGGGCTGCTGCGACAGCACGGCCCGGCCACCGCCAGCGAGCTGGCCGCGCGGACGGGCGAGTCCTCGGCCTCCACCAGCTACCACCTGCGGGTGCTCGCCAAGTACGCGTTCGTCGCCGAGGCCGACCATCGCGACAGCCGCGAACGCCGCTGGAAGTCGGTGCACACCGTCACCTCGTGGAGCAACGAGGCCATGCACCGCGCCCCCGGCGGCCGGGCCGCCCTCAGCGCGCTCCGCCGCCGTCAGCTCGAACACCTGGAGCGCTCGCTGGCCCGGCACGAGGCCGACCTGGAGAGCGGCCGGCTCGACAGCGCCTGGCAGGAGCCGGCCGGTATGGGCGACACGCTGCCCCGGCTGACCCCCGAGTCGCTGGCCGAGCTGTGGGAGGCGGTCGAGGCGAAGACGGCCGAACTGGCCGCCCGTGACGCAGGCGACCCCCGCGCCGAGCAGGTCGTGGTGTTCACGGCCGGGCTGCCGCTGGCACCGGAACCCGCCCCCGCCGCGGAGGGGAACGGCTCATGAGCGGTGGAACCGAAGCCCCGCAGCCCGGCGGCGGCGCGTCGATACCGCACCCGCCCGCACCCACCGGGCGCGGCCTCGACCCGCTTACCGCGCGCCGCCGGTTCGTCACGGTCTCGTTCCTCTTCTGGCTCCCCATCGGCATGTCCATCGCGACCGGGGTGCTCCTCTTCACCGACCGGGGCATGGGCCTCGCCGCCATCGCCGGCTTCTTCGCCGTGCACTCCCTCACCGCCGCCGCGATGGAGCTGCCCACCGGCGGCCTCTCCGACGTTATCGGCCGCCGCGCCGTCCTGGCCGCCGCCGGGCTGCTCAACGCCATCGCCTTCACCCTCTTCGGCCTCGCCGGAGCGGCCTGGGCCATCACGCTCGGCATGGCCCTGATGGGCTGCGCCCGCGCCCTGTCCAGCGGGCCGGCCGAGGCCTGGTACGTCGACACCGTCCACGCCCACGCGGGCCCCGACGCCGACCTCCGTACGGGTCTGGCGCGCGGCAGCTCCGCCACGTCGGCCGCACTCGCGCTCGGCACCCTGCTCGGCGGCGGGCTGCCCTGGCTGCTCCGCCTGGGCCCCGGCGTGGGGGAGTGGCTGACCGACGCGACCGGCGGGCTCGTCATCCCGCTCTCCGTGCCCGCCCTCCTCGGCGCGCTCGTCGAGACCGTCTTCGTGCTCTACGTGCTGAGCGCCCTGTCCGAACCGCCCCGGCCCCGGGCCACCCTGCGTGAGGCCGTGAGCGGCGTGCCCGCCGCCATCGGCGCCGGGCTGCGGCTCGGTGCCCGGGACGCCCTGATCCGGCGGATCCTGCTGACCGCGAGCGCCGCCGGGGCCGCGCTGGCGGCCATGGAACTGCTCACCCCGGGCCGGGCCGCCGCCCTCATGGGCACGGCCGAATCCGGGGCGCTGCTCTTCGCCGGGCTCGCCTGCGCCGGGTTCCTGTGCTCGGCCCTGGGCAGTCAACTCGCCCCACTGGCGGCCAGGTCGACCCGCAGCAGCGAGCGCGCGCTGCTGGCCGGCGGCGGGGTGGTGACGCTCGGGCTCACCCTGCTCGGCATCACCACCGGCTCGACGAGCCCCCTCGCCACGACGGCCGCCGTCACCGGGTACGGGCTGGTGTACCTGGGGCTCGGAGTCGCGGGCCCCAACGCGAACGACCTCCTGCACCGCAGGGTCGACGCCTCGGGCCGCGCCACCGCCCTCTCCGTCCAGTCGCTCGCCCTCCAGTTGGTGGCCGCCGGTGCCGGACTGACCGTCGGGATCCTTCCGCCCGGCCCGCTCCCCTGGCTGCTGGCCGCCGGCGTCGTACTGGCCGGAGCCCTGCTCTGGATCCGCCGGGCCGCCCCCGCGAAGCCGTACCCGGACACCGTGGCGCCCGCACCTGCGTTGCCCGTTCCGGCCGGATCGACGCCTGAACGGTGACCGGGCGGTGCCCGATGGACCGGGTGGCTTCCGCCGAAGGGGCAGGATCGGGCTGAATGGGTCCGGAGGACCTGAGGACACCCACGTCACAGCAGTTGAGGAGATCCACCCCATGCTCGACCACAGCGAACTGCTGGTCGTCGGTGAATGCGTCGCCGACATCGTCCGGCTGCCGGACCAGGACGACCGGGTCCATCCCGGCGGCAGTCCCGCCAACGTCGCCTACGGCCTGGCCCGCCTCGGCCGCCGCGCCACCCTCCTCACCCAGCTCGGCCCCGACGCGAACGGGCGGCTCATCCGGGACCACCTTGCCTCCGCCGGAGTCACCGTCCGCACCGACGGCTCCGCGACCGCCACCCCGTCCGCCGTCGTCACCCTGGACGGGGCGGGGCAGGCCTCGTACGCGTTCGACATCGCCTGGACCCTCGCCCCGGTCGCCGTGGAACCCCCGCCGGGCCATGTGCACACCGGGTCGATCGGCGCGGTGGTGGAGCCGGGGTCGGCCACGGTCCTGGACATCGTGCGGGCCGCCCGGGCCACCGCGACCGTCAGCTACGACCCCAATGTGCGGCCCGCCCTCCTGGGCGACCACGCGGCGGCCGTGGCCCGGGTCGAGGAGTGCGTGGGGCTGAGCGACCTGGTCAAGGCGAGCGACGAGGACCTGGCGTGGCTGTACCCGGGGGAGGACCCGGAGAAGGTCGCCGCCCGCTGGCTGGGGGGCGGGCCCGCCGTCGTCCTCGTGACCCGGGGCGGCGACGGGGCTCTGGCCGTGCTGCCCGGCGGGCGGATCACGGTGGAGGCCGCGCCGGTCGACGTCGTGGACACCGTGGGCGCGGGCGACGCGTTCATGTCCGGAACCCTCCACGCGCTCGCCGCGCACGGCCTCCTCGGCGCGGCGGCGCGGGAGCGGCTGCACGCCGTGGACCGGGACACCGTCACCGACGTGCTGCGCCACGCGGTGGCCTCCGCCGCCGTCACCGTCTCCCGGGCCGGCGCCAACCCGCCCGACGCGAAGGAGCTCCGGGAGGCGCTCGCCCGTAACTGACAAACCGTCATGACCCGTTCGGCCCAGTCGAACGCACCCTCGCCAGGCGTTCCGCCGTTCGTCAACCGTTCGCAGTATGACAACGGGATCGGGGCAGCGGGTGGCGAGCAGACGGGCAGTGGGCAGCGGGGCGGGGCTGCGAGCGCAGGAGCAGGAGCGTGCCTCAGCAGGCGGTGGTGGCGGGCGCACGGCGGTGCTGGAGAGCGTGGCGGGCTGGGTGCCGGGCGAGCCGGTCTCCAACGACCTGCTCCCCGCCGGCTGGGGCGTCGACGACGCATGGGTCCGCCGCCGCACCGGCATCGGCAGCCGGCACCGCGCCGGACCCGGGGCCGCCACCGGCGACCTCGCCTACGAGGCGGCCTCCCGGCTGCTGGCGGGCTCCCCGGCGGACGGCCCCGTGGACGCCGTGGTCCTCGCCACCGCCACCCCCGACCACCTCTGCCCCGGCACCGCGCCCGCCCTCGCGGCCCGGCTCGGGCTCGGCACCGTACCGGCGCTGGACATCGCCGCCGTGTGCAGCGGCTTCGTCTACGGGCTCGCCCTGAGCCACGGGCTGGTCGCCTCCGGGCTCTACGGGCGGGTCCTGCTGGTCGGCGCCGACGTCTACTCCACCTGGCTCGATCCCGCCGACCGCTCGGCCGGTGTCGTCTTCGGTGACGGGGCGGGCGCGGCCCTGGTGGCGGCCGGGCGGACCGGTGACCCCGGTGAGCTGCTCGCCTTCGACCTGGGCAGCGACGGTACCGGCCACGACCTGATCACCGTCCCCGGCGGCGGCGCCCGGGCCCGGGCGGACGGGAAACCGCCCGCGCTGTCGGACGCGTACTTCCGCATGCAGGGCCGGACCGTCTACCAGCACGCCGTGGAGCGGATGACCGGCTCGTGCCGCGTGCTGCTGGAGCGGGTGGGCTGGGACCCGGCCGAGGTCGACCACTTCGTACCGCACCAGGCCAACGCCCGGATCCTGCGTGCAGTCGCGGACCGGGTCGGCATCGGGCCGCAGCGCTGCGTCACCCATCTGGAGCGGGTCGGCAACACCGGCGCCGCCTCCATCCCCCTCGCCCTGGCCGACGCGGCGGGCCGGGGGGTGCTCCGGGGTGGGGACCGGGTGCTGCTCACCGCGTTCGGGGGCGGATTGACCTGGGGTTCCGCGGCACTTCGGTGGCCCGGGACCCCGCAGACCATCTCGACGGATTCTACGGAAGGAACACAGCATGTCGCAGTCCGCTGATCAGGGCACCGGAGCCGCCACCGGCGCCGCCATCGCGGTGACGGGGGTCGGCCTGGTGACACCCGCAGGGGCTGACGAGCACAGCTTCTGGGAGGGGCTGTGCTCCGGGCACTCCACCGCCCGACGATGCGAGGAACTGGCCGGTCTCCCGGTCGACTTCGCCTGCCCGGTCGACTCCATCGACCTGGACGAGGCGGTCGGCGGCCGCTCGGTGTGGCGGATGGCCCGGTTCGTGAAACTGGCCGTCGTCGCGGCCCGGCAGGCCGTCGCCGACGCCGGTCTCGACCCGGCGGTGTGGGACGGCGGCCGGGTCGGGGTCGTGCTGGGCGTCGGCGTCGGCGGTGTCTCCGTCCTCGTGGACAACGCCGCGAAGCTGGCCGCCTCGGGGCCGGAGGCGGTCTCGCCGCTGCTCGTCCCGATGATGATCCCCAACGCCGCGGCCGGCGAGGTCGCCATCGCCCTGAAGGCGGGCGGCCCTTCCCTCGCGCCCGCGACCGCCTGCGCCTCCGGGGCCACCGCGATCGCCGTCGCCCGCGATCTGCTGCTCGGCGGCTCCTGCGATGTGGTGGTGGCCGGGGGCGCCGAGTCGGTGCTGACCCCGCTGGTGGTGACCGCGTTCGCCCGGATGGGCGCGCTCTCCACCCGTACCGCCGATCCGGCGGGCGCGTCGCGGCCGTTCGCCGACGACCGGGACGGGTTCGTGATCGGCGAGGGCGCCGCCATGCTCGTCCTGGAGCGCGAGGAGGCGGCCCGCGCCCGGCGCGGCCGGGCCCGCGCCCTGCTCACCGGGGCCGGCTCCAGCACGGACGCCCACCACCCCACCGCCCCGGCCCCCGACGGGCGCGGCGCCCAGCGCGCGGTGCGGGCGGCCCTCGACCAGGCGGGCTGGCAGCCGGGCGATGTCGACCACATCAACGCCCACGGCACCTCCACCCCCCTCAACGACGCCATGGAGACCACCCTCATCTCCCGGCTCTTCCCGCACCGCCCCCCGGTCACCGCGCCCAAGGGTGTCCTCGGCCATACCCTCGCGGCGGCGGGCGCGATCGAGGCGGTCGCCACAGTCCTGACGCTGGAACGTTCCCTCATCCCGCCGATCGCCAACCTGGACTCGCTCCCCGACGCCTTCCCGCTCGACTGCGTGGTGAAGGAGCCGCGCCACCAGCGGGTCGAGCGCGCGGTGAGCCACTCCTTCGGCTTCGGCGGGCACAACGTGGCGCTCGCCTTCCAACGAACCTGACCCCGCAGGGCCGTTCGGGAACGGCGAGGGGTGTCCTCGCCGTTCCTTGATCGTTACTCTGTCGTGACCGTATCCACGCATAAACCGCGACAGCCCGACACGAACGATCTGCTCACCCGAGTTCTCTACGGCGACAACTTCCTCCGGGAGCACGGGTTCTGGCGACGGCTGCTTACAACAGAACCGTTTCGTCGTTCCGGTGGTGGCACCCCCGACGAACGGCTCGCGCTCTCCTACCACCGGCTCCGCATCCTCAACGACGCACTGGACAGCGGCGCGAGGCTGGCCGCCGACCCTCGTGCCCTGGCAGCCCTGCACGAATGGCTCGGCCCGGTCGACCCGGCGCTGACCACCGTCGCGGGCATCCACTACAACCTCTTCCTCGGCTCCCTCCTCGACCACGACACGGGTACGCTGCGCGACCTATCGGACTTCCTGGACCTGCGGTCCATCGGCACCTTCCTCTGTACGGAGGTGGCCCACGGCAACGACGCGGCGGCCGTCGAGACGACCGCGACGTACGACCGCGAACGCGACGGCTTCGTCCTGCACACCCCGCACGCCGGGGCTCAGAAGTTCATGCCCAACACCAGTCCCGCCGGCGGCCCCAAGGCCGGTGTGGTGGCCGCCCGGCTCCTCGCCGACGGTGCCGACCACGGGGTCTTCCTCTTCCTCGCCCCGCTCACCGACGCCGTGAGCGCCCTGCCCGGCGTACGGGTGCGTCGGCTGCCCGCCCGCATGGGCTCCCCGGTCGACCACTGCCTCACCTCCTTCGACCGGTACTTCGTCCCGCGCGAGGCCCTGCTCGCCGGGGGGCAGGGGCGGATCGGCGCGGACGGGCGGTTCACCAGCGAACTGGCCAACCGCAGAAGGCGGTTCCTCCTCTCCATCGGGAGGGTCACCCCCGGCAAGCTCTCCATGAGCGCCTGCGCGGTGGGGTCCGCCCGGGTCACCCTCGCCATCGCGATCCGGTACGCCGGCCACCGGCTGGTCTCCGGATCGCGGGGCTCGCGACGGGTGCCCGTCTACGCGCACCGCACCCACCACGGCCCCCTCGCCGCGGCGATGGCCACCGTCTTCGCGATGAGCCTGCTCCACCGCAGGGCACTGGACCGCTGGGAGTCCGCACCCGCCGCCGACCGGGACGAGGCGGAGCGCCTGGTCGCCGTCGCCAAGGGGTGGATCACCTGGCAGGCGCGGGGCGTCATCGTCGAGTGCCGGGAGCGGTGCGGGGCGCAGGGGTTGCTGGAGAACAACGGCATGACCGAGCTGTTCACCGGCATCGAGGGCGCCATCACCGCCGAGGGTGACAACCTCGCCGTCCACGCCAAGGCCGCCGCCGAGATGCTGTTCAGCGTTGCGGTCCGGGACGAGGAGGAGGCGCAGCGGCCCGGCGAGCTGGACGACCCCCGCTTCCTGGGCCGGCTGCTCGCGGCGGTGGAGGACATCTGGTTCGACCGCGCCCGGGAGCGGATCAGCGCCGCCCCGCCCGGCGACCCGCTCGGCCGGTGGAACGCTGCCTCGGGTTCCGCGCTGCGCGGGGTGGAGGCGTACGGCTACCGGCAGGCGAGCGAGGCGTACGAGCAGGCCGCCGCCTCCCTGCCCGCGGGGCCGGCCCGCGAGCGGCTGACCGAGCTGCACCGGCTCTTCGCCCTCCGGTGGATCGCCGGCAACAGCGGTGACCTGCTGGCGGCCGGACGGCTGACCGTCGAACAGGTGTCCCTGTTGCCCGAAGCGGTGGAGCGGCTCATCGCGACCGTGGCCCGGCACGCCCCCGACCTGGTGAAGTCGTTCGCGCTGCCGGAGCGCCTGATGTCGGACTGGCCGATCGCCGGAGCCGGCTACGCGGACGCCTATGACGATCCGGACGGGTCCTGGCACCAGCGCCGCAGGACGGGCGGAGCCGGGGCCCGCACGGCGGGTTTCCGGCGGCCCGCCTGTGGCAGCAAGCGGCGTCCGCTGCGCGAAACGGTGGCGGCGCTCGGCACCCGCGGGGTGCTGCTGGCCTACTGGGGAACCACGTCGGTGCTCTCGAGATGGTTCGAGAAGCCGCAGGTGGGCGTAGACGAATCGGTTCACCCCAGGGCGTAACCGGAAGATCGTCCTCCAGTTATTTCGGCGGTGGGCCTGTGCGTCATGCCACCCGCCGTTCAAGAGGCCGCCGATGAGAGGAAACACCGTGAAGAGCCAGACCATCCACCCGAAGATCACCGAGGTGCTGACCGAGACGTTCAAGGTGCCCGCAGCCGAAATCCTGCCGGAGTCCACGATGGACAGCCTGGAGATGGACTCCCTGGCGGTCGCCGAGTTCGCCGTCATCATCAAGGAGACCCTGGGGGTCGCCGCCGACTCCGAGAAGCTCTACAAGGACGCCACGCTGGCCGACATCTCCGCGTTCATCGACGCGGCCGTCGGCGGCGAGGCGGCAGGCGGTGCGGTGCCGGTGAGCAACACCCGATGAACCGACCCGCCATCGCCGTCACCGGCCTGGGGATGATCACCCCGGCCGGCCACACCACCGACACCACCTGGGACGGGGTCTGCCGCGGGGAGTCCTTCGCGCGCACCGTCCCCGAACTGCACGGCTGCGCCGTCGACTTCGCCTGTACGGTCTCCGGCATCGACCTGGACGAGGCGGTCGGCGGCCGCAGCGCCTTCCGCATGGGCCGGTACGTGAAGTTCGCCGTCCTCGCCGCACGGGAGGCGGTGGCCGACGCCGGGCTCGACCCCGCCCACTGGGACGGCGCCCGCGTCGCCGTCGTCGTCGGCACGAGCAGCGGGGGATCCGCCGGACTCACCGAACAGGCCGTCGCCCTGGAGCGGCGCGGCCCCGAGGCCACCTCACCTTCGGGCATCCTGCTCACCATCCCGAGCATGCCCGCGGCCGAGATCGCCATCCAGATGAAGGCCACGGGCCCCAGCCTGGCCCCCTGCACGGCCTGTTCCTCCGGGGTGACCGCCCTCTCCGTGGCCCGCGACATGCTGGCGCTGGGCCAGTGCGACATCGCGATCGCCGGAGCCACCGAGTCGATCGTCTTCCCGGTCGCCATGACCGGCTTCGCCCGCTCGGGCGCGGCGGCCCTGCGGGACGGGGACCCCGCCCGCCTCTGCCGCCCCTTCGCCGCCGACCGGGCCGGGCTCGTCATGGGCGAAGGCGCCGCGATCATGGTCCTGGAACGGGCTGAGGACGCCCGGGCCAGAGGAGCCGCACCCCGGGCGCTACTGGCCGGCACCGGCGCCACGACCGACGCCCACCACCCCACCAGCCCGCACCCCTCCGGGGCGGTCGCCCAGGCCGCCGTCGACGCGGCGCTGGCCGACGCAGGGTGGCGGGCCGAGGACGTCGACCACGTCAACGCGCACGGGACCTCTACCCCCCTGAACGACGCGACGGAAGCCGCCCTCATCGGCCGGGCCTATCCGCACCGGCCGCCCGTCACCGCCCCCAAGGGCGTACTGGGCCACTGCATGGGGGCGGCCGGCGCCATCGAGGCGGGGCTGACCGTCCTGACGCTCCAACACGGCATCGTCCCGCCGATCGCGAACCTGGACGCCCCCGACCCCGGGTTCGCCATCGACTGCGTCACCAAGGTCCCGCGTGAGCTGCCCGTACGACGGGCCGTCAGCCACTCCTTCGGCTTCGGCGGACAGAACGCGGTGATCGCGCTGCAGGCTCCGTGAGGGGCGGCCGGGCCGGTGCGGCGGGATGATCCCGCGCCGCACCGGCCCGCGTGCGGGGAGTGGTCCGCGCACCGGCTCTGAGCTGCACGAAGCCCCGTGATAGCTTGCCGGGGCCAGTCGAACCCCAGCGACGGGGTCAGGGAATCCGGTGCGAGACCGGAACTGACGCGCAGCGGTGAGGGGGACGGGCGGGGCCACGGCCACTGGAGCACACACGCGCTCCGGGAAGGCGTCCCGCCCGGACGAACCCGAGTCCGAAGACCTGCTGGCACCTGCGCCCCGCACCGGGGCACAGGAACCGTACGACGGGCTCCGCGGCTGAGCCCAGAGACACCGAGGTCCTCCGTGCTGTCCAAGGCCACCCCTGCCCCGATACGTACCGCCGCCCTGTTCGCGGTCGGCGTCGTCCTTCTCACCGCCTGCGGCGGCGGAGGAGGCACCACCTCGTCCGCCGACGGCGGCGACCAGGCCGACGGCTTCCCGCTCACCCTCAAGAACTGCGGGCGCACCGTCACCGTGAAGGCGCCGCCCCAGCGGGCCGTCTCCGTCGACCAGGGCTCGACGGAGATCCTCCTCTCGCTCGGCCTCGCCGACCGGCTCGCGGGCACCGCGACCTGGAGCGACCCCGTCATGAAGGGCCTGGAGAAGGCCGCCGAGGGCGTCGAGCGCATATCGGAGAACCGGCCCTCATCGGAGAAGGTCCTCGACAAGGAGCCCGACTTCCTCAGCGCCTCCTTCGCCTCCACCCTCGCCAAGGGCGGCGTCGCACCCCGCGAACAGTTCGAGAAGCTGGGCGTCCCCACGTACATCTCGCCCGCCGACTGCATCGGCAAGGACAACAGCGGCGGCGGTGACGGAGCCCGCACCGCACCCCTCACCATGGACAGCGTCTACACCGAAGTCCGTGAGCTCTCCCAGGTGTTCGGTGTCCCCGAGCGAGGCGACGCCCTGGTGGAGAAGCTCCAGGCGCGGGTGGCGAAGGCCACCGACGGCATCGACGGCTCGAAGGCCTCCCTCCTCTACTGGTTCTCCGACTCCAAGGCCCCCTACCTCGCGGGCTGCTGCGGTGCCCCCGGTGTCATCACCCGGGAGCTCGGCGCGAGGAACGTCTTCGACGACACCCACGACGAATGGCCCCAGATCAGCTGGGAGACCGTCGCCGACCGCAACCCCGACGTCCTGGTCATCGGCGACCTGAGCCGCACGATGCAGACGGCCGAGAGCGCCGAGAAGAAGATCGAGTTCCTGGAGTCCAACCCGGTCACCAAGACCATGGACGCCGTCAGGAACCGGCGGTACGTGCTGCTCAGCGGCCAGGCGATGAACCCGACCATCCGCACGGTCGAGGGCCTGGAGCGCGTCGCCGCCGGGCTGCGCGACTTCGGGCTCGCGGGGTGAGCAGCGGCAGCCGGACGGTGGAGCGGCCCGCTGAGGTACGACGGGCCGGCGCGCCGGTCCAGGCGCTGCTCTGGACCGGCGGACTCCTGCTCCTGCTGTTCTCCGTCGCCGTGGCCGTCACGATCGGGCCCGCCCGGATCTCCGTCCCCGACGTCTGGTCCGCCGTCGCCTCCCATCTTGGCTTCGGCGCCTCGGAGCTGAGCCCGATCCGGGACGGCATCATCTGGAACCTGCGCATGCCGCGCACCCTGCTCGCCGCCGTGTGCGGTGCCGGGCTCGCGGTGTGCGGCACGGTGATGCAGTCGCTGCTGCGCAACCCGCTCGCCGACCCCTTCGTCCTCGGCGTCTCCTCCGGGGCCTCCACCGGGGCGGTCGTGGTGGTCGTCCTCGGGGTGGGCGGGGGAGCGGTGTCACTGTCGGCGGGGGCGTTCGTCGGAGCCATCTGCTCCTTCGCCCTGGTGCTGCTCCTGAGCCACACCCTCGGCTCCACCACCGACCGGGTGGTGCTCTCCGGTGTCGCGGCGATGCAGCTCTTCTCCGCCCTGACCTCGTTCGTCGTGATGACCTCCGCCGACGCCGAGCAGACCCGCGGGGTGCTGTTCTGGCTGCTCGGCTCGCTCAGCGGCGTCGGCTGGAGCGAGGTGGCCCTGTGCACCGCCGTCCTCGCCGTCTGCCTGGTGACCTGCCTGGCCCACGCCCGTACGCTGGACGCCTTCGCCTTCGGGCAGGACGCGGCCGCCGCGCTCGGCGTGAACGTCGCCCGCACCCGGATCGTGCTGCTGTGCACCACCGCCCTGCTGACCGCCGCCCTCGTCAGCTCGGCCGGGGCGATCGGCTTCGTCGGTCTGGTCCTCCCACACGCGGCCCGCGCGCTCACCGGCTCCGGGCACCGGCGCCTGCTGCCGGTCACCGCACTCGCCGGGGCGGTCTTCCTCGTCTGGGTCGACACGCTCGCCCGCACGGTCCTGGACCCGCAGGAGGTGCCCGTCGGTGTGGTCACCGCGCTGATCGGCGTCCCCGCCTTCGTTCTCGTCCTGTACCGCACCCGGAGCACGCCATGAGCGCTTCCACCGGCCTGCGCGCCGAGCGGGTCGGCCGGGCGGCCGGCGGCCGGCTCATCCTCGACGGGGTCGACATCACCCCGCCTCCCGGCGCCACCGTCGGGCTGCTCGGTCCCAACGGCTCCGGCAAGTCCACCCTGCTGCGGATCCTCGCGGGCCTCCTCGCCCCGGACACCGGCACCGTCACCCTGGACGGCGACCCCCTCGCCGGCCTCGGCCGCCGCACCGTGGCCCGCCGGATCGCCGTGGTCGACCAGCACGCCGTCACCCAGGTCGACCTCAGCGTCCTGGACGTCGTACGCCTCGGCCGCATCCCGCACCGCCGCGCCTGGTCCGCCCCGGACCGCGCGGACGAGGAAGCCGTCACCGACGCCCTGCGGCGCACCGGCCTCACCGACCGGGCCGCACAGTCCTGGCACACCCTGTCCGGCGGCGAACGCCAGCGCGTCCAGATCGCCCGGGCGCTGGCCCAGCAGCCCCGCGAACTCCTCCTGGACGAGCCGACCAACCACCTCGACATCCAGCACCAGCTGGAACTGCTCGCCCTGGTGGCCGAACTGCCCCTCACCAGCGTCATCGCCCTGCACGACCTCAACCTGGCGGCGATGTTCTGCGACCGGATCACCGTCATGAAGGCGGGTCGGGTGGTCGCGGGTGGCACCCCGGCCGAGGTCATCACCGAGGACCTCATCGAGGACGTCTACGGGGTCCGGGCGGTCGTCACCCCGGACGGGCCGGACGGACGTCCTTCGATACGGTTCCTGCCGCGCCGCTGACCGACGGCGGCGGGGTCCCGTCCCGGACAGCCCTCCGGGCGGACCCGTTGGCACGGACCCGCCCGGAGGCCGAGGACATGGGAGCGGCCTTCCGGCCGCCGCAGGGTATGCGCCGTCAGCGGCGGCGTCCCCGGCCGAACTCGCCACCGGTGTCCTTGCCGGTGTCCATGTCCTTTCCGTCGCCGTAGTCGATCTTCTCCTTGCGGACCTCGGCGGAGACTTCCTTCTGCTCGGTGACCTTGTTGGTCTCCAGGCGGACCCGCTCCACCGGAACGGCCTCCTTGCGGACGGTGGCGCGCTCCGCGTGCAGGGTGACCTCCACGTCCTGCTCGCCGAGGTCCGTGGTCCCGGTCACCTTCTCACCGGGCCGCAGCGGTTCGCGGATGACCCGCACCTCCTCGTGGGAGACGGGCACGGACCGGGTGACCTCCTCGGTCACCACGTACTTGTGCAGCCGCGCCCGGCCGCTCTCGTACTCCTCCGTACCGACGTGCAGCTGCTCCTCCGAGCGGATCATCTCCTCCTTGCCGCTCATGTCCGCGGCCCGGGACGTACCTGCTCCGGCGCCCGCCAGCGGGCGGGACGTGGCGGACATGTCCGTGTCGCGGTGCTTGCCCGTACCGGCCGTGCCGGCCGCTCCGGTCGTGCCCGCGGCTCCGGCGCCCGCGGTGGTCCTGCCGGCCGCCTTGGCGTTCGGCGGTGTGCCACGGGCCGCGCCCGCCCCGGCCGCGCCCATGGCGCCCGTTCCGGCGACGGTCCGGGCGTCGCCGCCCGTGCCCTTGGTGTCACCGAGGTTGCCGGACTTCCTGGTCAGGCCGTAGTGCCGGTAGAGCTCCTCCTCCTCGGCGACGGACAGGTGCGCGTCCGCGTCCACGCGAGGTGCTTCCTTGACCGTGTCCTTGGAATGCGAGACGTGCAGGTCGGAGCCCACTCGACGGGCTCCGGCGAGCGGTACGAAGCTCTCCTTCATGCCGAACAGGCCGGTCTTGACCGTGACCCAGTCGGGCTTGCCGGTGTCGTCGTCGATGTACACCCGGCCCACGCTGCCGACCTTCTCGCCTTCGTTGTCGTACACGGTCAGACCGTCGAGCTCTCCAGAATCCGTGAAACCGTCAGCGGCTCCCATAACCGAACCCTCCTCGCTGGGCGCGCCCTGTGGGTGGCTCCACCAGATGTAGGCACGTCCGGCTTCCATCGCGCCCCACCCCGTTGGACGCTGCAACCGCCCGGTCATCCGGCCGGAGATGTCCCGGAGGCCCGGCGGTCCCTGCTGGCCCCGTACGACGCTGCTGAGCGGCCTCCGGATCCGTTAGGCCAATCGAGTGAGCGGGTGCCGAGCCCGCATATGATCGGCTGAGCACGGCAGCCCGGCAGGACGGGCCACCGCCGGTCCCGCCGAGCCACCAGGAGTGCGCCATCCGTTCCGTACGCGCTCAGCGGCCCGCCCCGCACCGTGAACTGCGCGGCGAACCGCACGCGGAACTTCGCGACCGGCGCGAGGACGGCCACCCCCTCCACCACCTCGTGTGGCGGCTGGGGCCCGGCGTGCGGGTCTGCAGCAGCGCGGTGCTCGGCGGCGGCATCGGCCCCCGTGCCTGGATCCTCAACGCCCAGGTCCCCGGCGGCTACCCGCGCCTCGACCCGGACCGCCACCTCGCCGAGATCGCCGCCGCGGAGGGGCTCACCGGCCCCGGCGCCGGGCTGATGACCGCCGCGGACGTCGCCGCGTACACGACCTGCCACGACGACGGCGTCACCGCGACCGTCACCACCGGCCTCGGCGTACGGGGCTGGGCGGCGGCCCCTGACACGGCCGCGCCCGAAACGGCCACCCCCGGCCCCGCCGTCCGCGCCCCGCACCGGCCGGGCACGGTCAACATCGTCCTCACGCTCCCCGCAGCGCTCTCCGACGCCGCCCTGATCAACGCCGTCGCCACTGCCACCGAAGCCAAGGTGCAGGCGCTCCTGGACGCCGGACTCGACTGCTCGGGCACCCCCACGGACGCCGTGTGCGTCGCCGCCCCCGAACCGGGGCCCGACGGCGGTGAGCCCTTCGCGGGACCCCGCTCCACCTGGGGCGCACGGATCGCCCGCGCTGTGCACACCGCCGTACTGGCGGGCGCCCGGCCGGCCCGGTGACGGGCTTCAGCTCGCCGGCACCGCGGTGATGGGCGGTGTGGGTGCGGCCCTGAGCCGGCCGGCGCCCGGTCAGGCCGATGCGGTGAGGCAGGTGTCCACATGGGCGATCAGGGCGTCGTGCATGGCCTGGGCGCCGGTGCCCGTGCCGGGGTTGCCGGGCTCGCCGGCCAGGACCTGGGAGGCCAGTCCGTCGATCAGGGCGGTGAGAGTGAGGGCCGCGCTGTCCGGGTCGACGGGACGGAACACACCCTGCTCGACGCCGCGACGGATGGCGTCGGAAACGGTCGTCCGCCACTGGCGGTAGTAGTCGCGGTGGAGCTGCCCGACGGGGGTGGAGCGGGCCGCCTCGGCCCAGAGGTCGAGCCAGACACTCCACTGACGGCGCTGCTGCTCGGTGCGGGGCGTCTGGAGTTCGAGCAGGAGACGCAGCTCGTCTCCCGCATGATCGGTTCCTTCGGTGGCCGCTCCGCGGCGACGGGTGTCCTCGTCCATGCACCACCGCACCGCCGCCTCGAGCAGCTCGTCGCGGCCGGGGAAGTGGTAGTGGATCGCGGCGGTGCTGGTGCGGCAGGCCGTGGCGATGTCCGAGACCCGGACGGCGTGGAACCCGCGCTCGGCGATCAGCCGGACGGTCTCCGGGTCACTCCTGGGTGAGCATCCCGCTGCGCAGCTTGCCCAGCATCCGGCTCAGCAGCCGCGAGACATGCATCTGGGAGATCCCGAGCTCGGCGCCGATCTGGGCCTGCGTCAGCTCCTGGCCGAACCGCATGTCGATGATCCGGCGCTCCCGCTCGTCCAGTTCGCTCAGCAGGGGTGCGAGGGTGTGCAGGTTCTCCACGCTCTCCATGGCGGGATCCGGCTCGCCCAGGACATCGGCGAAGGTCCGCCCGACGGTGTTCTGCGGGCCCGACTCCGAGGAGTCGGTCGGCATGTCCAGCGAGCCCGCGGTGTAGCCGTTGGAGGCGACTATCCCCTCGGTGATCTCCGCCTCGTCCATCCCCAGGTGCTCGGCCAGTTCCCGCACCGTGGGATCCCGGTCGAGGTCGCCAGCGAGGGACTCCTTCGCCTTGGCGAGGTCGACCCGCAGTTCCTGGAGGCGCCGGGGCACGTGGACGGCCCAGCTGGTGTCCCGGAAGAACCGCTTGATCTCCCCGACGATGTACGGGACGGCGAAGGAGGTGAACTCGACCTCGCGGGAGAGGTCGAAGCGGTCGATCGCCTTGATCAGCCCGATCGTGCCGACCTGGATGATGTCCTCCATGTCGCCGCTGCCCCGGTTGCGGAAGCGGTTGGCGGCGAACCGGACCAGCGACAGGTTCATCTCGATGAGGGTGTTGCGCGCGTACTGGTACTCGTGCGTGCCCTCCTCCAGGACCTGGAGGCGGTCGAAGAAGAGCCGCGACAGCCGCCGCGCGTCCATGGGGGCGATCTTTCCGGCGTCCTCGATCCACGGGAGGTCCTCCGTGGTGCCCGTCCGCCGCTCCGTACCGGTGGTCTGCGCAGTGTGCGCCGTCATCTCGTCACGCTCCCCTGGTCGTAGGCCATGAGGTCTACTCGCCTGCCCGGCCGTCCGGACCTCATGCGTACGGGAGGAATTCGATCTGGCCGACCGTCGCGAGTTGGCCGGAAACGGCTGGAAAGAGCCGGAATTGGGGGAGTTCGGCCCTGAAACGCCGTCATGGGGGCGGGCTGGGCCACAGGGGGCGCACAGAACCGCCCCACCGGTACGGGGGAGCCCGGTGGGGCGGTCGCCACCAGAGTGCCACAGCTGAAAGGAAGTTGGGACCGGACCGGCGCGGATTGGCCGACGGATGAGTCGAATTCGTCGCTCCTCCGGGTGGGCGCACGCCACTGCCCGACGTGCTCCGGAACCTCTCCGTCCGGGTTGTGGAGCCGGCCGGACACCCCGGCTGAGTGCGGCATAGTGAACAGTTTCCCGGCAGGGAGTACGCCCTGCGTCCATCAGCTTTTCGCGGGCGGCGGGCGGGCGGCGCCAGGGTACCGGGGTGCCCGCCTCGAGGAACCGCGCGATGGACCGGAACGAGGGAGTACATGCGCAAGCCGCGCGCGTACGAAGAGTGCCGCGGAGGGGTGGCACGGGGTGCAGCCGAAAGGCCCGATCCGATCGCCGAGGCGGGCCGGTGAGCGCCCTCCACCCGCCACAGGGATCAGCGGGGTCTGCACCGATGAGTCCGGACGGGGGCAGGGGAGGGCGTCCGCCTGGTCCGGGCGGTCGCGTACGGGATCCGGGAGCGCGGCGAGACGCCGTTCCTGCATACCTCAGCCGCCGGCACGGTGGCGACCCGGTTCTACGAATCCCTCGGCTTCCAGCTCCGCGCCCACCCCGAGTTCCTCGCCGCCCGGGCCCCGGTGCGCTTCCCGCCCGCCGACGGGACCCGCCGGGCCGCCCTGCGGTGACCCGGACCGCCCTGCGGTGACCCGGGCCGGCGGGTGGGACCTTCGGCACCCGAGCCGGTGCCGGCAATCCCGGGCCGAGCGTCCCGCCCGGGACCTTCGGCACCGCCTCCGGGCCCTATGCCCCCATGCGCCGGGGCCCGGGACCAGGTCAACTGGAAGGGATCGTTCCGAACTGGCGGGCGGCATCGATGAGTGTGCGGGAGGAGAACGCGTGTCCTTGGGGATCGGGCGCAGGGCACAGGGCCGTACGGCGGTCCTGGCCGGCACGGATACGGGTACGGCGGCCATGGGCCGCATCGGGAGCTGGGCGCTGGCCGGCCTGGTGTCGGTGCTGAGTGCGCTGGTCGTCCTCCTCGACGTGGCCGTGGGCGAGGACCTCCGGGTCATCCCCCTCCTCGTGGTCGCCCCGGCCCTGGCCTCCGTCTTCTGCACCCTCCGGCAGACCGTCTGGGTGGCGGTCTGGATCACGGTGGTCGTCGCCGGCTCCGGGCTCGGCGGGGACGGCACCTTCTGGGACTTCGTGTTCGGCATCGGCTTCACGGTGCTGGCCTGCGCCCTCGGCGTCGCCGCCTGCGCGGCCCGTATACGCCACGCCACCGAGATGGACCGGCTCCGCTCCGCCGCCGTCGCCCTGCAGCGGCAGATCCTGCGCCCCCTCCCCGTCATCACCGGTCAGGTCTCCGCGTACGGCCTCTACGAGCCGATGGAGGAGGACCGCTTCGTCGGCGGTGACATCTACGAGGTCGTCGAATCGCCGTACGGGACCCGGGTGATCATCGGGGACGTCCAGGGCAAGGGACTCGCGGCCATCGGGGCCGGGTTCGCCGCGATCGCCGCGTTCCGCGAGGCGGCGGTCCGGGAGCCGACGCTGACCGGGGTGGTGGAGGCCATGGAGGGCGCCGTCGTCCGGCACAACGCGTTCTCCGCCCAGACCGGTGAGGCCGAACGCTTCGTGACCGCGCTGGTCCTCGGGTTCGACGAGGAGGACGGCGTACAGGTGGTGAACTGCGGCCATCTGCCGCCGCGGCTGCTCCATGAGGGCCGGGCCTCGGCCGTACCGCTGGAGCGGACCTATGTGCCCCTCGGCCTCGCGGGCCTCAGCCGGGATACCCGTGGGGAGGAATCGTTCGCCCTCCCGCCCGGGGCCACCCTCCTCGTCGTCACCGACGGGGTGACCGAGGCCCGCGACGCGGCCCGCGCCTTCTACCCGCTGGACCGGCGGCTGGACGGCTGGGCCGGACACGGTCCGCGCGAACTCCTGGACGCGCTCCACCTCGACCTGGCGACGTTCACGGGAGGCATCCGGCGCGACGACGTCGCCGCGCTCGCCCTGTGCCGGGCGCCGGGCGACGGAAAGCCGCGGCTGGTCACGGCCGCAGCCGAGGACGCCCGTCCGATCGCGGGGGCGTGAGCGACTGAGAGGCCCCGCACGGACCAAGTGAATGTCCCCACGAGACGGATGTCGCGTGGGGACATTTTCAGGTGCAGGGTGCATGTATGAGCCCGGAAGAGAAGGTCCCGGAGCCTGGGACACCGGAGCGGAAGACGCCGGAACGGCGTAGCCGCAAGGCCCGCCGAACCCGCGACACCCTGGCGCAGGCCGCGTTCGCGCTGGTGCTGGACCGAGGGCTGCGGAACGTCACGGTCGAGGAGATCGCGGCGGCCGCGGACGTCGACCGCCGCACCTTCAGCCGGTACTTCGCGAGCAAGGAAGCCGCCGCCCTCGATCCCCTGCGCGGCGACGGCGACCGGATCAACCAGGCACTGCGGTCACGCCCGGCCGAGGAGCCCCCGCTCCTCGCCTACCGGCGCGCCGTCCTCGCCTGGCTCGCCGACCCCGACGCGGAGCCCTGGCACCGCCGCCCCCGGATCTTCGACCTCCTGGTCGTCGCCGAGGAGGAGCCGGCCCTCTACGCGGCCTTCCACCACATCCGGGTGGACGCCCAGGAGGACTCGGTCGCCATCGTCGCGGACCGGCTCGGCGTCGACCCGCGCCACGACATCCGCCCCGCCGTCACGGTGGCAGCGGGGGCCGGCGCCCTGCTCGCCGCCCAGGCCGCCTGGGTGCGCGGCGGACGCCCTGACGCCCTGCCCGCGCTGGTCACCGAGGCGTTCGACGCCCTGGCGGCGGACCTGCTCACGGCACCGGGCCGGGACAGCACCACAGGACACACAGCAGAAGGGGCAACCTCATGAGCACCATCTCCACCACACCCTCGGCCGAGTTCGCCGGCCGTAACGCCCTCGTCACCGGCGGCGCCTCCGGGATCGGCCTCGCCGTGGCCCGGCTGCTCGCCACCGCCGGTGCGGCCGTGGTCGTCGCCGATTACGACGAGGAGAGCGCGCGCAAGGCCGCCGCCCAACTGGAGAGCGTCGGCGCGCAGGCGGCCGCCGTACGCATGGACGTCACCGACCCGGCCTCCGTCGAAGCCGGTGTGCGGTTCACCGTGGAGACCTTCGGCGCCCTCCACCTGGCCGTGAACAACGCGGGCATCGCCGGTCCGGCCGCCCCCACCGGCGCGTACCCCGTCGAGGACTGGGACCGGGTCGTCGCCACCAACCTCAGCGGCGTCTTCTACTCCATGCGCCACGAACTGCCCGCCATCGTCGCATCGGGCGGCGGAGCCGTCGTCAACATGTCCTCGATCCTCGGAACCAACGGCTTCGCGGGCTCGCCGGCCTATGCCGCCGCCAAGCACGGCGTCGTCGGCCTCACCAAGACGGCGGCCCTCGAATACGCCGCACAGAACGTCCGGATCAACGCGGTCGGCCCCGGCTTCATCGACACCCCGCTCCTGCGGAACGCCGACCCGCGGGCCCGCGAGCACCTGATCTCCCTGCACCCGGCCGGACGCCTCGGCACAGCCGCAGAAGTCGCCGAGCTCACCGTCTTCCTCCTCTCCGACAAGGCCTCCTTCATCCACGGCAGCTACCACCTGGTGGACGGCGGCTACTCCGCCCCGTAACGGCGCCCGGGTGGCGGACGGGTGGTGTACCGGCCTACGCCTCCGGGGACGCGGTCTCCTCGCGCACCTGAGCGCGCAGCCGCTTCACGAAGACGCGCTGGCCGACGATCAGCAGTTCGGCGGCCTGCTCCGGCGTGGACCAGGCGAACCGGTCCATCTCCGGGAACTCCTGCTGCACGCCGGAGCCGCGTGGCCACTCCATCGTGAACGTCCCCGGCACCACGGACGCCACATCCAGCTCCGCCTGAACCGCCCACACGATCACCGTCTTGCCGCTGCGCTGACGCGACTCGCCGAGCGGCAGCCAGACCCCGTCCGGCACCGGAAGCCCCAACTCCTCCTCGAACTCCCGCCGCGCGGCCGCCGCCGGTTCCTCGCCGGGACCGTACTCACCCTTCGGCACCGACCAGGCGGCCGCTTCCCGCCCCGCCCAGAACGGCCCGCCCATGTGTCCGATCAGCACCTCGACGTCCCGCTCGCCTCCGGTGCCCGTGACCCGGAAGAGGAGAAGACCCGCACTGCGTCCGGCTGCCGACATATCGCCAAGTCTGCAATCGCCGCGTGCCGCACGCCAACCGACGGGCCGCACACACGGAAGGGGACGGAGCCGCACGGGCTCCGTCCCCTTCCACGTGTGGCGCGGCTGCTACGTCTTGCGGTAGCCGTACGCTTCCGAGGCCGCCGCCTCAACCGCGCCGATGTCCCCGCCGGACGACGCGGTCACCACGGCGGCGACCGCGCCCTCCACGAACGGCGCGTCGACCAGCCGCGTGTTCCCCGGCAGCTCGTCGCCCTCGGCGAGCATCGCCTTCACCGTGAGGACCGCGCTCCCCAGATCCACGAGAACCGCGACCCCGGCGCCCCGGTCCACCGAGGCGGCGGCCCGGCCGATCAGCTCGGCGCTGGTGCCGAGCCCGCCGTTCGGCAGGCCGCCCGCCGCCGCGACCGGGGCCGTCACGCCCCCGGCGGCGAGGCCCCGGGCAAGTTCGGCGACCGATTCCGCGACCGGACCGCTGTGCGAGACCAGCACGATGCCCACCTGCGGCTCGTCACTCATGCCTCCACACCCCCGTCCCGCGCCACCTCGGCCAAGGCCTCGACCAGCAGGGCCGCCGACGTCGCGCCCGGATCCTGGTGCCCGATGCTGCGCTCGCCGAGATAGCTGGCCCGCCCCTTGCGAGCCTGCAGCGGAACCGTGGCCTCGGCGCCCGCGCGGGCCGCGTCCGCGGCTCCCCGGAACGACAGGGCCAGCGCCTCCGCGGCCGGCAGCAGCGCGTCCAGCATCGTCTTGTCCCCGGCCTGCGCCCCACCGAGCTGCCCCACCGCGGCGACTCCCGCGGCGAACGCCTGGGCGAGCTGCTCCTGCGTCACCTCGGCGTCCTCGTCGAGCGCCTTACCCGTACGGCGCAGCAGCGTCCCGTACAACGGTCCGGACGCCCCGCCCACGGTGGAGATCAGCTGCCGCCCCGCCAGGGTCAGCACCGCACCCGGAGTCGCGGGCGCGTCCTTCTCCAGCACGGCCGCCACCGCCGCGAAACCGCGCTGGAGGTTGCTGCCGTGATCGGCGTCCCCGATCGCCGAGTCCAGCTCGGTCAGTTGGTCCGCCTCACGGTCCACGGCGGCCGCGGTGGCCGCCATCCAGCGGCGGAAGAAGTCGGCGTCGAGCACATGATCTCCTGTTCCCCGGGCCTGTCCGGCACGGTTCGTACGAGTACGGTCGGCGCGGGGCTCAACGGCCCCAGCGGAGCGCGGGCGTCTCCACGGGCGCGTCCCACAGCCGCAGCAGCTCCTCGTCGACCTGGCACAGCGTCACCGAGCAGCCTGCCATGTCGAGCGAGGTCACGTAATTCCCCACGAGCGTACGAGCCACCGGCACACCCCGTTCGGAGAGGACGCGCTGGACCTCGGCGTTGAATCCGTACAGCTCCAGCAGGGGCGTCGCCCCCATCCCGTTCACCAGCGCCAGTACGGGGCCGGTCGGCCGGAGATCCTCCAGCACCGCGTTCACCGCGAAGTCGGCGATCTCGCCCGAGGTCATCATCGGCCGCCGCTCCCGCCCGGGCTCGCCGTGGATTCCGATGCCCAACTCCAGCTCGCCGGCGGGCAGGTCGAAGGTCGGGCTGCCCTTCGCCGGGGTGGTGACCGCGCTGAGGGCCACCCCGAAGCTCCGGGAGGACCCGTTCACCTGCCGGGCCACCGAGGCCACCTGCTCCAGGGGCGCGCCCTCGTCCGCTGCCGCCCCGGCGATCTTCTCGACGAAGAGCGTCGCACCCGTGCCGCGCCGCCCGGCCGTGAAGGTGCTGTCGCTCACCGCCACGTCGTCGTCCACGACGACCTGGGCGACCTGGATGCCGTCGTCCTCGGCGAGCTCGGCGGCCATCTCGAAGTTCAGCACGTCACCGGTGTAGTTCTTGACGACGAAGAGCACCCCCGCCCCGCTGTCCACCGCCGCGGCCGCCCGCACCATCTGGTCCGGCACGGGCGAGGTGAACACCTCCCCGGCACAGGCGGCCGACAACATCCCGGGTCCGACGAACCCGGCGTGCAACGGCTCGTGCCCCGACCCGCCCCCAGAGACGAGCCCGACCTTCCCTGCCACCGGGGCGTCCCGCCGTACGACGACGCGGTTGTCCACATCGACGGTCAGTTCCGGGTGCGCGGCGGCCATACCCCGCAGGGCGTCGGCGACGACGGTCTCAGGCACGTTGATGAGCATCTTCATGTCTGTCTCCTTCTGAGTCCAGCAGGGGGATGTCAGCCTGTGTCTTTCCTGGTGCGACTTCCGGCAGCGTTCATGAGTTGCTGATCGTCCCTCATGGAGCCCGGCGACGCACCATGGTGCACGCGTCGGTCGGGATCCTCGTCGAACGTGTACCCGGGTCGCATACACCGCCCGGGCCGAGGTTCCGGCCCGGGCCCTGGTGGCGGGGCACCAGCGGCGTACAGTCCGCAGACGTCGGGATCACGTTCTTGAGGGAGTTTCCCAGTGGACTACGCCGAATACCGTCGCCACGACGCCGTGGGCCTGGCCGAGTTGGTCGCGGCGAGGGAGGTCTCGCCGGGCGAACTGCTCGAGGCCGCGATCTGCCGGGCCGAGGCCGTCGACGGACAGCTGAACGCCATCGTCCGGCCGATGCACGACCTTGCCCGTGCCCGTGCGAAGGAATCGCTGTCCGGGCCGTTCGCCGGGGTTCCGTTCCTGGTCAAGGACCTGTTGCAGGACTACGCAGGGGTGCCCACCGGAAGCGGCAACCGGGCGCTGAACCGTCGGCCGGCCGAGCGGCACAGCGCCGTGGTGAGCCGCTGGCTGGACGCCGGGCTGGTGGTCTTCGGCAAGACCAACACCCCGGAGTTCGGCGCCAAGGGCGTCACCGAGCCCGAGGCGAACGGCCCCACCCGCAACCCCTGGGACCTCACCCGGACCCCGGGCGGCTCCTCCGGGGGCTCCGCCGCCGCGGTCTCGGCCGGCATCGTGCCCGTGGCGGGCGCCAACGACGGCGGCGGATCCATCCGCATACCCGCCGCCTGCTGCGGCCTCTTCGGTCTCAAGCCCGGGCGCGGCCTCGTCCCCGCCGGACCGGCCGCCGCCGAACATCTGGAGGGTGCCGCCACCGACGGTGTGCTCTCGCGCAGTGTGCGCGACAGCGCCGCGATGCTCGACGTTCTCACCGGACAGCCCGACCCGGGCGGCCCCTACCTGCACGCCCGGCCCTCGTCTCCGTACGCCGAACTCGCCCGCCGCCCACCGCAGCGCCTGCGGATCGGCTTCACCTCCCGTTCCCCGATCGGCTCAGGGGCCGACCCGGGGGCCGTCGCCGCGGTGGACGACGCCGTCGCACTGCTCACCCGCCTCGGTCACCATGTCGAACCCGCCGAGCCCGACATCGACCAACGGCAGCTCGCTTTCGACTTCCTGGCGATGTGGACCACCCAGCTCGCCCACACCATCGACGGGATCAGGCGCCTGCACGGCGCCCGTGCCGACGACTTCGAACTCGACACCCACATGCTCGCCGCCGCCGGGCGTGCCCTCAAGGCACCCGACTATTACGCTGCCCGCGAGCGCTGGAACACCTACAGCCGGCAGCTGGCCGCCTTCCACAGTCGCTACGACCTGCTGCTGACTCCGACCCTGGCGCGCCCTCCCGTACGGATCGGCGAGCTGGACACGCCCGGCCCGGTGCGCGCCGTGGGCCGTGTCCTGCGGCGCCTCGGACTGCTGGGCGCGCTGGCCGGGACCAAGGCGTGGGATCAGGCGGTGCTCGCCAACCTCGCCCCCGTCCCCTTCACCCAGCTGGCCAACATCACCGGACGCCCGGCGATGAGCGTTCCCACCTACCGCACCCCGGACGGCCTGCCCCTGGGTGTCCAGTTCGTGGGTCCCCTCGGCGGTGAGGCCACCCTCCTCGCCCTCGCCACCCAGATCGAGGCCGAACGGCCGTGGGCCCATCTCGAACCCGAGCTGTGAGGCACGACTCGACCGTACCGGTGATGCCGTGCAACTTGCGGGGGCCGTCCACCCGTTACGTACCACCTGGGCCACCGCCTCCCCGGCGGGACCGCTACACCTACGGCGGGAACCTCGGGCCGGCGCTGAGCCGGCTCCACGATCACGGTTCGGCCTCGGCTTCCTGCGCGAGTCGGTCGACGTGCTCCAGACATGGGAGACCCGGCAATCCTCGCTGAGGCGGTGGAGGTGAGCAGGAAGGCCGTGCCGGCCATCGACGACGAGGTCCCCGGCAAGGACATCGCGGCTGCGCTACGCCAGGGTGTCGAAGGTGTAGTACCTGGTGTGATCCAACATGTCGGCAGGTGTCACGTCGTTCCAGGGACGCATGACGTCGTCGAGGCTCACGACGTTCCTCGTGCCCGCGGCTGGCAGGTAGGTGGAGCGGGGGTGACGTGCCTGCCACTGCGCCCAGAGCCGGTCGATGAACGCGTGGTGCAGCCAGAAGACCGGGTCGTTGGGTGAGGCGCCCGTGGTCATCTGGCCTCCCACCCACACGTGCACGCGGTTGTGGAGATTGACGCCGCGCCAGCCTTCGACGTGGTTGCGGAAGCCGTCCGACGCGCTGTTCCAGGGCGCGGTGTCGTAGGTGGGCATGGCGAGGACGGAGTCCACCTCGGCGCGGGTCGGCAACTGCGGTACGCCGGACCCGAGGGCGCGGCGCAGGAAGCCGCGCCCGTCGACCGTCACCGTGACCGGCCACCTGCCCCCGCTGACGGCGAAAGGCCCCTCGGTGACCTGCCCGTCCCTGCTCCGGCCGGTGCCTCCGAGGAAGCCGGGTGCCCACAGGGAGGACGAGACGGTACGGTCCGCCGTCCAGTCCCAGTAGGGCAGTGCGACCGCAGGGTCGACGGCTTGGAGCGCCTGCTCGAACTGTATGAGGAATCTGCGGTGCCAGGGCAGAAAGGACGGTGACCGGTGACCCACCCGGTCACCGCTGTCGGTGTCGCTCATGATGAAGGCGTTGTGGGTGGTGACGAACGTGTCGTACTGGCCGGTGCGCTTGAGCTCCAGGAGCGCGTCGACAAAGCTTCGCTTCTCGGCGGCGGTGAGGCTCGCCTGGTTCTTGCGTACGGTCATGAGGGTGCTCCCCGGTTCAGGAAATGGTCAGCGGAATCGCGCGGGCGGGGGATCAGGCCAGGGGTACGAGTTCGGAGCCCTGGAGCTCGATCACGGCCGCCCGCGCCACCGCGCGCGGGGTGGCGAACGTCTCGTAGTGGTTGATGACGCTGACCCAGGTGCCGTCCGCGTTCCGCATGACATGCAGTTCCTCGCCGTCGACCTGCACGGCGTAGCCGCCGTGATGCCCATCGGCGTGCGACGGGGCGCCCTCGATGCGGCGCCCCCGGAAGGTCTCGCTGAACGGGTGCGGGCCTTCATGCCCCGTGTGCCCCTCGTGGTGCTTCGGGTCTGCGGTCCGAGGGTCGGTCGATCCTCCTGCCGTCCGCGCGAAGCCGGTCAGAACGAGGCCGGTCAGAGCGGTCGCGGCAGCCCCCAGGGCGCGACGACGGGTGAGTTGAGACATGGGAAAGTCCCCCAAGTGCGGCGGTGGTGGGCGGGAATCGAGGACAGACGCCCTCGAGCTCCCTTGAAGTGACGGAGCATCACCGGCAGGGCGCTCGACTCGGTCAGGGTCGGCGCGTCCGGCATGCCGTTCTGGAATATGCCTACAGCCACATGCGCGGGAGGCAGTAGTCGCGTTGGGCGGGTTGGCCGCCATACGGACAGGGTGAAGCGAGCTGTACAGGGTTCAACGGTGTTGATCTTGCTGTTCGAGTGGCAAAACGGGACCGCGTCGGAAGTTTTTGCAGTGTAGGCGCTGATTTAGCGAAGGAGTTCCCGTCAAACGGACAAAAGCGTGGCCTCGCTCACATCCCGAAGCTGTCCGGAAACCTTGCTGCGCACCGCCCCGCGAGGCGGCGGCCGGGCTGGCCGAGGCGTCGCGTAGGGCCTCCGCGGTCACCGGATGGAAATCACCGGCCGGGTGCATGCGGAGTCGGTGCCTCCGGCAGGCGCCCGTCCGCCGTTCGCCGGCTCCCCGAGTCGCCCCGGTCCACCGCGAGGTGACCGCCGTCCGCCCACCGGCGACCAGTTTCAGGCGCCTCCGCACTCCGGACCAGCGGCGGCCTGGTGTGGGGCTCGCCGTGGTCACGTCATGTGACGCATCACTCGCAGCGGCTGTCAACAAGGCGGCTTCACACTTTAATTGACGGCGTGTCAGGCTCCCTGTATCCGCTTCGCCCTATCGACAGCCTCGAACTGATTAGCTTAGGCTCACCTAAGTCGGGCTGGGCCGCTCTGTCGGCGTGTCCAACTCGCCCACCTTCCCCCGGCGCCTGACAGGCGGCTTTCCCGCACGATGGGAGTGACATGTCACAGGTTCATCCTGGCGACGCACCACTGATCCACGACCTCATCGGGATCGGCTTCGGCCCTTCCAATGTGGCCATGGCGATCGCGCTCAGAGAGCACAACACACGCGTCGGCGGGCAGGAGCCGGTCACCGCTCACTTCTTCGAGCAGCAGCAGAGCTTCGGCTGGCACCGCGGCATGCTGATCGACGACGCCACGATGCAAGTGTCCTTTCTCAAAGACCTGGTGACACTTCGCAACCCAGCCAGCGAGTACAGCTTCCTCTGCTACCTGCAGAGCAAGAACCGGCTGATCGACTTCATCAATCACAAGAACCTCTTCCCGCTGCGCGTGGAGTTCCACGACTACTTCGAGTGGGCCGCGGCCAAGGTCGACGACATGGTCTCCTACGGGCACGAGGTCGTCTCCGTGACGCCCTTCGCCCACGACGGCACCGTGGAGTACCTGGACGTCACCGTCCGGTCCGGGGGTGGCCTCGAAGTGCACCGGGCCCGCAACCTCGTCATCGGCACCGGGCTGCGCCCTCTCCTGCCGGAAGGCGTGCGGCGCGGCGACCGCGTCTGGCACAACTCGGATCTGCTGCGCAAGGTCGACGGCCTGGAGGGCACCTCGCCCTCGCGGTTCGTCGTCGTGGGAGCCGGGCAGAGCGCCGCCGAGAACGTCGCCTACCTGCATCGTCGCTTTCCCGGGGCCGAGGTCTGCGCGGTCTTCTCCCGCTATGGCTACAGCCCCGCCGACGACAGCAGTTTCGCCAACCGGATCTTCGACCCCGGGGCGGTCGACGAGTTCTTCGCCGCGCCCGACAGCGTCAAGAGCAAGCTGATGGCCTACCACGGGAACACCAACTACTCCGTGGTGGACATCGACCTGATCGACGACCTGTACCGGCAGATGTACCGGGAGAGGGTTCTGGGCACCGAACGGCTGCGCTTCCTCAACGTGTCCCGGGTCACCGACGTCGAGGAGAAGCCGGACGGCGTCCGTACCACCGTGAAACACCTCGTCACGGGCGAGGAAACACCGCTGGACGCCGACGTCGTGGTGTTCGCGACCGGCTACAGCCCCGCCGACCCGCTCGGCCTCCTCGGTGAGGTCGCCGACCGCTGCCTCCGGGACGACGAGGGCCGCGTCCGGGTCGAGCGCGACTACCGCATCGCCACCGACCCCGCCCTGCACTGCGGAATCTACCTGCAGGGCGGTACGGAGCACACGCACGGCATCACGACGTCCCTGCTCTCCAACACCGCGATACGCGTCGGTGAGATCCTGGACTCCCTGCTGGACCGGAGCGTCAAGTCCACCTCCGACGAGGCCCGCCCGGTCACCGACGGCACCGGCAGCGCCGTCGCTTAGCGGCCGTACGGGTCCACCCGGACGCGGGTGCGCTCTCTCCGGTGGACCGGCACTTCGGAGTGGATCAGTAGGGATGGCGTACGTCCATATGAGCACGACTGCAGTTGAGCGCCCCGTGCCCAGGGGTGCGACAGAGGTCCGCCGCAGGCGGGTTGTGGGGTTGGGCGCGCTGGTGGCCCTCCTCGCGCTGGCCGCGGCCATATCGTTGGCCGTGGGAGCCCGTGCGCTCAGCCCCGCCGAGGTCTGGCACGGGCTGTTCGCGGCGGCGGACTCCGACCAGCGGCTCACCGAGATCCGGCTCATCGTGCAGACCGTCCGGGTGCCCCGGACCGTCCTCGCGATCGTGGCGGGCACCGCCCTGGGCGTCGGCGGTGCGCTGATCCAGGGGTACACACGTAACCCCATAGCCGACACGGGCCTGTTGGGTGTGAACAGCGGTGCCTCGTTCGCCGTGGTGTCGGTGATCGCCGTGTTCGGCCTCACCGACCCGTTCCACTACGTCTGGTTCGCCTTCGTGGGGGCGGCCGTCGCCGGCGTCGTCGTCTTCGGTCTGGCGAGCATCGGCAGGGGAGCGGGCAACCCGCTGACGCTCGCCCTGGCCGGGCAGGGGATCACGGTCTTCCTCATGGCGATGACCACCGCGGTCGCGCTGACCGACCAGAAGTCGCTGAACGCGCTGCGGTTCTGGAACGCGGGCTCGGTGTCCGGGGTGGGATTCGATGTGATCTGGCCGGTGACCGGGTTCATCGGCGTCGGGCTCCTCCTGGCCCTGAGCGCCCTGCCCTCCCTCAACCTGCTCAACCTGGGCGATGACGTGGCGCGCGGGCTGGGCGTGAACATCGTGCTGAGCCGGGCCCTCGGCATCGTCGCCATCACCCTGCTGGCGGGCGCGGCCACGGCGGCGTGCGGCCCCATCGCCTTTCTCGGGCTCATGGTCGCCCATGTGGCCCGGTATCTGACGGGACCCGACTACCGCTGGCTGGTGCCGTACGCGGGTCTGCTCGGTGCCGTCATCCTGCTGGCCTGCGACATCGTGGGGCGCCTGGTGGTACGGCCCGGTGAGCTGGAACCGGGGGTCGTGGTCGCCCTCATCGGCGCTCCGTTCTTCGCGGTTCTGGTGTGGCGAGGGAAGTTCAAGAGCGCATGAAGAGACAAGAGCGCATGAACAGACAAGAACGTATGAGCAGGACAGACATCGACCCGGCCGGTACGAACCCGACGGGTACGGACCCACCACTGTCGCCGGGTGTGCGGTTCGGGCAGGTGTCGTTCGTCTGGCGGCCCTGGCTCGTCCTGGTCACGCTGGTGCTGGCGGCCTCCGCCTTCCTGGTGTTCTGCCTCTCCATCGCCGTCGGGGACTTCCCCCTCGGCCTGTCGCGGGTGATCGCCACGCTGCTGGGCCAGGGCGAACAGGTCGACGAGTTCGTCGTGATGGACCTGCGGATGCCGCGTGCCCTGGCCGGCGCCATCGTGGGCATCGCGCTGGGTGTGTCCGGGGCGATCACCCAGTCCGTCGCCCGCAATCCGCTCGCCAGCCCCGACATCCTCGGGATCACCAGCGGGGCCAGCGCGGTCGCGGTCTTCCTGGTGACGGTGTCGGGCGGGGCCGCCGCGGCGGTCGTCGGCTCGGTGGGTCTGTCGGCGGCGGCGCTCCTGGGCGGCCTCGGCACGGGACTGCTGGTCTACTTCCTGGCGTGGCGGCGCGGGATCGACGGCTTCCGGCTCATCCTCATCGGCATCTCGGTGAGCGCCGTGATGCAGGCGATCACGACCTGGCTGCTGGTCTCGGCCGACATCAGGGACGTGGCCCGGGCCCAGGCGTGGCTGGTCGGCTCGCTGGACGGCCGGTCGTGGGACGAGGTCCGCATCGCGTTCTGGGGGGCACTGGTCCTTCTCGCCGTGGTGGCCGCCGCGGCGTTCCAGTTCAAGCCGATGCACCTCGGTGACGACGTGGCCGCCGGCCTGGGCGTCCGGTACACCAGGGTGCGGGCCGTCCTCCTGCTGTGCGCGGTGCTGCTGGCCGCCGTGGCGGTCAGCGCGGCGGGCCCCGTCCCGTTCGTCGCGCTGGTGGCGCCCCAGGTGGCGATGCGGCTGGCGAGGTGTCCGACGCCGCCGATGGCGGCCTCCGGCGTGCTGGGAGCACTGCTGCTGACCGGTTCGGACCTCATCGCGCGGACGGCGCTGCCGATCACCCTTCCGGTCGGCGTGGTCACCGCCGCGATCGGCGGCCCGTTCCTGGTCTACCTGCTGGTGCGGGCGAACCTCCGCCGGACCGGTCCGTGACGCCCTGAGGCGAACTTCCGCCGGAGGTAATAAGGTTAGGCGAGCCTAAATTCAAGGGGTGGTTGTGGTCGCGCAGTTCATCACCGAGACCCGGACCGAGGCCGAGGGCACTCCCCGGCTGGCGGCGAGGGGCGTCACGGTCGGCTACGGCGGCCGGGCGGTCATCGACGACCTCGACGTGGCGATCCCCTCGGGGGTGGTCACCACGATCATCGGCCCTAACGGCTGCGGGAAGTCGACGCTGTTGCGCACCCTGACCCGTCTGCTCAAGCCGGCCAGCGGGACGGTCGTGCTGGACGGCGAGGACATCGTCAAGCTCAGGACCCGGGACGTGGCGAAGAAGCTCGGCCTGCTGCCGCAGGCACCCGTGGCGCCCGAGGGCCTGACGGTGGGGGACCTGGTCGCCCGGGGGCGTCACCCGCACCAGAGCTGGCTGCGGCAGTGGTCCTCGGACGACGCCGGTGTCGTGGAGCGCGCCCTGGCCATGACCGGGGTGGCCGACCTGGCCGACCGTCCGGTCGACTCGCTCTCCGGCGGCCAGCGTCAACGTGTCTGGATCTCGATGACCCTGGCCCAGGGCACCGACCTGCTGCTCCTGGACGAGCCGACCACCTATCTGGACCTCGCGCACGCGATCGACGTACTCGACCTGGTGGACGACCTGCACGAGTCGGGGTGCACCGTGGTCATGGTGCTGCACGACCTCAACCTCGCCACGCGCTACAGCGACAACCTCATCGTGATGCGGGCGGGCTCGATCCTGGCGCAGGGGCACCCGCGTGACGTGATCACCGCCGAGCTGCTGCACGAGGCCTTCGGGCTCCAGGCCAAGGTGATCGACGATCCGGTGGGCGACCGGCCGCTCATCGTCCCGATCGGACGTACGCACGTCCGGCTCGAACCCGTGAGCGGCGCGTCGGTGAAGTGAGCTCTGCGCATGGGGACTTGGCTGCCCGGCCGGCTCGTCCCGGACGAGGGGAAATTTCAAGTAAGGCTAGGCTCGCCTCACTTGTGCGGGATAAGGTTTGATCGCCTTCACTCAGGGGCGCAGTGGACAGTGCGAACGCAAGGGATCTCAGGATGCTTCTCCATCGAACGACGCTTGTGAAGCCGTGGCGGCGGCTCGCCGCGGCACTTTCCGTCGCGACCCTCGGCGTCGGCCTCCTGGCGGGATGCGGTTCCGACACGGAGGCGAAGAAGAGCGACGACGCCCCGGCCGCCGGCGCCGGCGCCGGCGCGTTCCCGGTCACGGTGGAGCACGCGTTCGGATCCACGAAGGTCGAGAAGGCGCCCAAGCGCGTCGTCTCCGTCGGCTACACGGACGACCAGGCCGTCCTGGCGTTCGGCATCAAGCCGGTCGGCATGGTCGACCAGTACCCGAACCCGGTGGGCCAGACCCCCGACATCAACACCCAGTGGCCATGGGTGAAGGACAAGTGGGGCGACACCCGTCCCGAGGTCATCATGAACAACGGTGATGCGGGCCCCAACTACGAGAAGATCGCCTCCCTGCGGCCGGACCTGATCATCGCGGTCTACTCCGAGGTCGACCAGGCCGCCTACGACAAGCTCTCCAAGATCGCGCCCACCGTCGGCCGCACCAAGGCCGAGAAGGAGCCCTTCAGCGCTCCGTGGCAGGACAACGCGGTCCACATCGCCAAGGCGCTCGGCAAGGAGGTCGAGGGCACCGCACTGGTGAAGGGCATCCAGGACAAGCTCGACGCGGCCAAGAAGGACAACCCCGCCTTCGCCGACCAGAAGGCCGTCGCGCTCTCCTGGTACAAGGGCGCGGTGTACCCGTTCACCTCCACCGATGTGCGCGGGCAGCTGGTCACGGGTTCCGGCTTCGGCTACCAGACCGAGATCGACAAGATCGCCGACGGCAAGTTCTCCACCGAGCTGTCGCCCGAGCGCATCGACCTGATCGACGTCGACCGCATCTTCGTCATCAACGACAAGGCGGACACGGCGGCCCTCAAGAAGTTCGAGCTCTTCGCCAACCTGCCCGCCGTCAAGAACGGCAAGGTGTCCTACCTCCTGGACAGCGAGGGCCCGGCGATCGGGGCCGCCATGTCCCAGGGCACGCTGCTCTCCCTGCCGTACGCGATCGACGAGCTGGTCAAGGCGGCCAAGTAGCGATGGCGGCCGAACCGTCCTCCCCCCACCGAGAACTGGCGATCGCGTGACTGTCACCGACACCCCCGCGGCTCCCACGAAGCTGCGTACGGCGACGGGGAGGGAGGCCACCGGGTGGGTCGCGGCACACTGCCGCCGAGCCCCGTGGCTGACCTTCTCCACCGTGCTCACCACCGTGGCGGGAGCGGCCCTCCAAGTGGTCCCCGTGCTCCTGCTGGGCCGGGTGGTCGACGGGGTGGTCGGTGGCGAACCACGCTCGGTGCTCGTCACGGTCGGAGTGCTGATGGGGGCCGCCGCGCTGTTCGGTGCGGCGGCCACCGCGGCGTCCACGTACCTGATCGGGCGGCTGGGGGCGGAGCTGCTGGCGCAGCTGCGGGAGAGCGCCGTACGGGCCGTGCTGGGGATGCCGAGCGCGCGCGTCGAGCAGGTCGGCCGGGGCGACGTGCTCTCCCGGGTCGGTGACGACGTGGCCGTGCTCTCCAAGGGCATCCGGCAGGCCATCCCCACGGTGTTCTCGGCGGGGGTACTGGTGGCCATCGCCACCCTCGGCATGTTCGGCCTGGACTGGCGGCTCGGCCTGGCCGGGGCCTGCGCCCTGCCGGCGTACGCGCTGGCCCTGCGCTGGTACCTGCCCCGGTCCGCCCCCCTCTACCGCAAGCAGCGCATCGCCCAGGCCGACCGCGCTCAGGCGCTGATCAGCGGGCTCAACGGGATCGACACCGTACGGGCGTACCGCCTGGAGGGCGACGTCCGCGAGAAGGTCACCGCCGAGTCGTGGCGGGTGCGCAACCTCGGCGTCGAGGTCTTCCGGTTCTTCGGCCGGTTCGTCGGTCGGGAGAACCGGGCGGAGTTCATCGGCCTCGTCCTGATCCTGGTGGTGGGGTACGCCCTGCTGGAGGCCGACGCCGCCACCCTGGGCGAGGTGTCGGCCGCCCCGCTGATGTTCCACCGCCTGTTCACCCCGCTGGGCGCCATCATGTTCACCTTCGACGAGGCGCAGAAGTCCGGCGCCAGCCTCACCCGGCTGGTCGGGGTGCTGGGGGAGCCGGCGGAGGAGCGGCTGGTGGGCGACGCGTCCGTCGCCCGGGCCGAGGCCGTCCCGTACGCGGTGACCGTGGAGGGGCTGACGTTCAGCTATCCGGACACCGAGGAGCCGGTCCTGCGGAACGTGGATCTGGTCATCCCGGCCGGCGGGTCGCTGGCGCTGGTGGGCGCGACCGGTGCCGGAAAGTCGACCCTGGCCGCCCTGATCGCCGGCATAGGGGCCCCGCGGTCCGGGACCGTACGCATCGGCTCCTGGGACCTCGCCGGTCTCGACGAGGCCGCGGCGCGGTCCCTGGTGAGCATCCTGACCCAGGAGACGCACGTGTTCTCAGGGCCGCTCGCCGACGATCTGCGTCTCGCCGCACCCGAGGCCGGCGACGAGCAGCTGATGGAGGCACTGCGGACCGTCGGCGCCGACGGGTGGGTCGAGCTGCTGCCCGGCGGACTGCACGCCCTGGTGGGCGAGGGCGGCGAGCGCCTGGATGTGACCAAGATCGCACAAATCGCCCTGGCCCGACTGGTGTTGAGCCGCTCCCCGGTGGTCGTCCTCGACGAGTCGACCGCCGAGGCGGGCAGTGAGGGCGCCGCCGAACTGGAGCGTGCCGTACTGGCCGCCTGCGCGGGCCGTACCACGCTCTTCGTGGCCCACCGGCTGACCCAGGCGATGGCGGCGGACCGGATCGCCGTGCTCGACGCGGGGCGCGTGGTGGAGGAGGGAACGCACGAGGAGCTGGTGGCCCTGGGGGGCATGTACGCACGCTTGTGGCGCGCTTGGCGCGAGGGAAGTTAGGGCAACCTCAGTAAGGTTAGGCTGACTTGAACGCCTTGGAAGGGTGCTGAGTCCTCGATGACGGAACCGACCGCTCCTCATGTACTGCTCTCTCCCGCCCACTTCACCGATGTGCGCCGACGCCTCGGCGACTACGGTGACCGGACCATCGCCGAGGCGTCGGCCATCGGGCTGGCGTACTGGGCGACAGGGGCCGGCCCCGACGGCATCGACCTCACTCCCGGCACCGCGTTCGCCGACGTCCTCGGCTGGGTCGACAACGGCGGCGGCGGAAGCCCGGGCTGGGAGGTCGGTGCGGACGGGCTGAGCATCACGGTCCCCGACGAGGTCCGGCCGGCCGAAGCGCAGCTCGCCCTGGACGACCTGGCCGGCTTTCCGGACCGGCCCGTCGGCACCATCGGCCCCTCCAGCATCGTGGCACGGATGGAGACCCTGGCCCGGTGGAACGACAACCGGGCCGACCGCGTCCGCCCGACCGTCATGGAGATGTTCCGCGAGCAGGCCCGCACCCGGCCGGACGCCGCCGCGATCGTCGACGAGCACCGGACCCTGACGTACCGTGAGGCCGCGGAGCGGTCGGCCCAGCTGGCCCACCACCTGATCGAACGCGGCCTCGGAGCCGAACAGGTCGTCGGGATCTCGCTCGGCCGCTCCGCCGACATGGTCATCGGGCTCCTCGCCGTACTCCAGGCCAGGTGCGCGTTCGTACCGCTCGATCCGCAGTGGCCCGCAGCCCGCCGGGCCGTCGTCATCGAGGACGCGGCGGTCGTGCTCCAGCTCAACGGCTCGGGCGGGTCCGACGCCGCCGAGCCGGACGCCGTCGCCGTCGACCTCGGCGACTGGGGGTTCGGCTCCTACCCGGTCGCGGCCCCCGAGACGGCCGTCCACGCCACCTCACTGGCGTACGTCATCTTCACCTCCGGTTCGACCGGCCGGCCCAAGGGCGCCATGATCCGCCACGAGGCGATCAGTGAGCGCCTGCTGTGGCAGCGGGAGGAGATCCTGCGGTTCGGCCACGACGACGCGTCGCTGTTCAAAGCGCCGCTGTCCTTCGACATCTCCATCAACGAGATCTTCCTGCCGCTGGTGTCCGGCGGCAGGCTGGTGATCCTGCGGCCCGGCGGCGAACGCGACCCCCACCACCTGCTCAGCGTGATCGCCGAGCAGCGCGTCACCTTCACCTACCTGGTCTCCTCCATGCTCGACGTCCTGCTGGAGATCGAGGCCGGCTCCGGCCGCCTCGACAGCCTGCGCCATGTCTGGTGCGGCGGCGAGGTCCTGACCCCGGAGTTGTACGAGCGGTTCCGCACCCGGCTCGACATCCCCATGTACCACGGCTACGGCCCCGCCGAGACGACCATCGGCGTCTCCCACGTCATCTACCGGGGCGAGGCCGAACGCCTGTCGACCTCGATCGGCAGGGCCAACCCCAACACCCAGCTCTACGTGCTGGACGACGAACTGCGCCCGGTCCCGGTCGGCGTCGGCGGCGAACTGTACGTGGGCGGACTCCTCCTGGGGCGCGGATACGCCGGGGCCCCCGGCCTCACCGCCTCGCGGTTCGTCGCCAACCCCTTCGCCTCCGACGGATCCCGGCTGTACCGGACCGGCGACCTGGCCCGGTACGCCCCCGACGGATCGCTGGACTTCCTCGGCCGCGCCGACAACCAGATCAAGATCCGCGGCATGCGCCTGGAGCTCGAGGACGTCGAGGCCTCACTCGCCGAGCACCCCCGCGTCCGGCACACCTGCGTCGTCGCCCGGAAGAACAGCGCGGGCGGCACCTACCTCGTGGGGTACGTCATCCCCTCCGCCGGCGGAGGCAAGCTCACGGCAGAAGAGGTCACGGCCTGGGCCACCGCCCATATGGTCGAGTACATGGTCCCCGCCCACCTCGTCGTGCTGACGGCGTTCCCGCTCACCGCGAACGGCAAGATCGACCGGGCCGCCCTGCCGGAACCCTCCCGGCCCACCGGCGGCCTCGTGGCGCCCGCCACCGAGAACGAGCGCCTGGTGTGCGCGGCGGTCGCCACCGTGCTGCGGCTGACCGACGTCGGCGTCGACCAGGACTTCTTCCAGCTCGGCGGCGACAGCATCCTGGCGATCTCCCTGCTCAGCGCCCTGCGGGAGGTGGGCCTCCATGTGACGGCACGTCAGATCTTCACCCACAGCGCCGTCGGGGCACTGGCGGCGGTGGCGAGCCGTGACGACGTCTCCACCGTGGACCACGCGGACACCGCGACCGGCACCGTCGTGGGATCGCCCGTCGTGCAGTGGCTCGGCGAGACCACCGACGCGGTCGACGGCTTCGTGCAGTCGGTCGTCCTGAACACTCCGCCGGAGCTGACCGCCGGTGCTCTCGACACCGTCCTCACCGCCGTCCTCGACCGCCACGACATGCTCCGCGCCCGACTGGTACGCGGCGAGCGCTGGAGCTTCGACATCCCGCCGGCCGGGCAGGCCACCGTGGGATGGCAGGAGAGTGACGCGCCGGTGCAGGAGTGCGTCCAACGCGCCACCGAGGGACTCGACCCGGACAACGGGGAGATGCTGCGTGCCGTCTGGCGGCGCGCGGCACGCCAACTGGTCCTGGTCGCCCACCATGTGGTGATCGACGGCGTGTCCTGGCGGATCCTGATGGACGACCTGGCCACGGCCTGGCGGCAGCACGTCACCGGCGCACCCATCGAACTCCCGCCCGTCGGTACGTCGTTCAGGCGCTGGACCCAGCTCCTGGCGCACGCGCCCTTCGACGCCGACCGCACGTACTTCCAGCGCGCCCTGCCCGGAGAGGACGCCCCGATCGGCAGGCGTGCCCTCACCGAGGCCGACACCGTGGCCCGGGAACGGACCCGGACCTTCTCCGCCGGCCCGAAGGAGACGGCCGCCCTGCTCGGGGAGATCCCCGCCAAGTTCCACGCGGGCGTCAACGACGTCCTGCTGACCGCCCTGGCTGTCGCCCTCGCCCGGTGGCGCCGCGACCGGGGGCAGGAGCAGACCTTCGCCCACATCGAGCTGGAAGGGCACGGCCGCGAGGGGCGGTTCGTGGCGGACGCGGCCGGGTTCGAACCCGAACTGTCGCGTACGGTCGGATGGTTCACCACCCTGTTCCCGGTGACCGTGGACCCGGGCGCGGCATCCGACCTCACCGCACCCGCCTATCTCGCCGCCGCCCTCAAGGCGGTCAAGGAGGACCTCGCCCGGGTGCCGGGCAACGGCGTCTCCTACGGCGCCCTGCGCTACCTCACCGACACCGAGCTGGCCGGGCCCGCACCCCAGGTGCTCTTCAACTACCTGGGCCGCTTCGACGCCGACGCCGCCGGGGAGTGGCAGCTCGCCGCCTCCACAGGGCAGTTGGGCGAAAAGCGCGACCCGAGAATGCGCCTTACGCGTGCCCTGGAGTTCAACGCGATCGCCGAACCGGGCGCCAACGGCGCGTTCCAGCTGGTCACCACCCTTTCCTGGCCCGAGGGTGTGTTCACCGACGAGGACATCGCCACCCTCGGCGCGTACTTCGGCTCGGCCCTGTCCGCCCTCGCCGAGCTGGAGGAGGGCGGCCACACCCCCAGCGACTTCCCGCTGGTGCCGCTCACCCAGGCCGACGTCGACGACCTGGACGGTACGGGCCTGCGTGACGTCCTGCCGCTGACGCCGTTGCAGGAGGGCCTCTACTTCCACTCGGTCTTCGACGACGAGGCCACGGGCAGCTACGTTGAGCAGCAACTGCTCACGCTGGAGGGCGAGGTGGACGCCGGCCGGCTCGCGGCGGCTGCCACCCGGCTGCTCACGCTCTACCCCAACCTGGCCGCCCGCTTCACGGCCCTCGCCGACGGCCGGGTCGTCTCCGTCGTCGAGAGCGGCATCCGGGCGCCCTTCACCACACTGGACCGCCCCGCCATCACCGACGACGAGATCCGCGACCTGGCCGAACGGGACCGCCGCACAGGGTTCGACCTCGCCACCGGCCCCCTGATGCGCTACACCCTCATCCGCGCCGGAGCCGGCCGCGCGGTCCTGGTGCAGACCGTGCACCACATCATCGCCGACGGCTGGTCCGTCCCGCCGATGCTCCGCGCCCTGCTGGCCGAGTACCACGCACCGGGCTCCGTGCACCCGCTCGGCGGCTACCGCGACTACGTCGGGTGGCTGGCCGATCAGGACCAGGACGAGAGCGACCGGGTGTGGCGCGACGAGCTCGCGGACCTGCCCGGCCCCTCGCTGGTCGCCGAAGGGCACACCCCCTCCGAGCGGTACGCCGACGTCGCGGTGGAGCCCGCCGACGACATCGGCATCGCCGCACGGTCGGCGGGCGTACCCGTGAGCGTGGCCGTGCACAGCGCGTGGGCGGTGACACTGGCAGGCGTCCTGCACGGCCGGGACGTCGTTTTCGGCTCCACCGTCTCCGGGCGGGACGCAGAGGTCCCCGGCATCCGGGACATGGTGGGCCTGTTCATCAACACCATTCCCGTGCGCGCCCGTTGGGGCGTCGCCGACACCGCGTACGACCTGCTCACAGCAGTGAAGGAGCACCAGAGCGCGGTGCTGGCACACCAGCACGTGTCGCTGGCGAGGATCAGCCGGCAGGCCGGCGCGGGCTCGCTCTTCGACACCCTGGTGGTGTTCGACGTCGCGACCGACGTGGAGGCCCTGCGTGGCCCGGACGACACCCTCACCATCACCGACATCGTCAACGAGGGTGCCCCGCACTACCCTTTGACGCTGGTCGTCGAGCGATCCCGCGACGGCCGCCCCCGCTTCAACCTGATCTACGACGGGGAGTTGCTGCGCCGCGAGAGCGCCCAGGCGATCCTGCACACGTTCACCCGGGCCCTCACCGAGCTGCTGAGCCGCCCGGACGCCCGGGTCGACGAGCTGGTCCGCGAAGCGGACCGGGTCGCGGAGCGGACCGGCCCGACCACCCTGGGCGAGCTGTTCGACGCCGCCGCGCGCCGCGACCCGGCGGCCACGGCCGTGACCCAGTGCGCTCTGGACGGAACCGACCGGTCCCTGACGTACGGCGAACTGGCCACCGCCAAGGACGCGCTGGCTGCCGCCCTGCGCGCGGCCGGTGTCCGTTCCGGGCAGCGGGTCGCCGTCGCCGTCCCGCGCTCCCTGGAGCAGGTCGTCGCGCTGGTCGCCGTCGTCACCGCCGCAGGCGCGTACGTCCCGCTCGACCTCGCCTACCCGGACGAACGGCTGGAGTACATCCTCGGCGACGCCGCCCCGCAGGTCGTCCTCGTGGACCGGGAGCAGCGCGACCGCTTCACCCGGCTGCTGGAGAGGGCGGGCGTGCAGGCGCGGGTGCTGGTCCAGGGGGAGGAGGGCCCGCCCCCCGCCGACACCGCCGCGCCCGTGGTGAACCCGCAGGACCCCGCGTACGTCATCTACACATCCGGCTCGACCGGCCGGCCCAAGGGGGTCGTCGTCCCGCACTCCGCGGTGGTGACGCTCCTCGCCAACACCCGGCCGGACATGGCGTTCGGGCCGCATGACGTATGGGTCCAGTTCCACTCCTTCTCCTTCGACTTCGCCGTATGGGAGCTGTGGGGCGCCCTCGCGCACGGCGGCGAGCTGCTGGTGCCGGAGTACGGGCTGACCCGCTCGCCCGTCGACCTCCACCGGCTGGTCCGCGAGCGCGGCGTCACCGTGCTCAACCAGACCCCCTCGGCCTTCTACCAGTTCATCGAGGCCGACCTGCACGCCGAGCGGCCGGTCACGGCACTGCGCCGCGTCATCTTCGGCGGCGAGGCGCTGGACCTCGGGCGGCTGCGCGGCTGGGTCGAGCGGCACGGCACCGGTGCGCCCGAGCTGGTCAACATGTACGGCATCACCGAGACCACCGTCCACGTCACCCACCGGGTGCTGACCGACGAGGACTTCGCCCGCTCCACGGACATCAGCCCGATCGGCGGCCCGATCCCCGGTCTGGCCACCTATCTGCTCGACGACCGGCTCCGGCCGGTGCCGCCGGGGCGGGCGGGCGCCATCTACGTCGCGGGCGATCAGGTGTCCCTCGGCTACCTGGGGCGCCCCGGACTCACCGCGAGCCGCTTCGTGGCGAACCCGTTCGCGGACGACGGCTCCCGGATGTACCACACGGGCGACCTCGCCCGCCGGACGCTCGACGGGGAGCTGGTATTCGCGGGGCGCGCCGACGACCAGGTGCAGCTGAAGGGGTTCCGGGTCGAGCTCGGCGAAGTCGAGGGAGCGATACGAGGGTTGGGCGGCGTCGTCGATGTGGCCGTCACCGTGGCGGACAGCGGCGACCACCTCGTCGCGCACGTCGTGGGCGAGGCGCCGGCCGACCTCACCGCCCTGCTCTTGGCGAAGCTGCCCGTCCACATGGTGCCGGGCCGGGTGCTGCCGGTCGACGCGCTGCCGCTGACGGTCAACGGCAAGCTGGACCGCAAGGCCCTCACCGAGCGCGCCGCACAGCAGGACGCTCCGGTGGCCGCGAGCGGCTCCGACGCCCTGACCGCCCTCATCGACATCTTCACCGAGACGCTGCCCGGCGCCGCCGTGGACGCCGGCACCGACTTCTTCGGTGCCGGGGGCGACAGCATCGTCGCCATCACCCTGATCAACCGGGCCCGCGCACTCGGCCTGCCGATCGCGCCCCGGGACGTCTTCCTCCTCAAGACCCCGCGCGCCCTCGCCGCCCACCTGGCCACGCGCGCCCCGCAGGCCGCGCCGACACCGCCCACCCGGCGCGAGGACGGCCCGCTGCCGCTCACGCCGATCATCCTGCGCCAACGGGAGCTGGGCGGCTCGCTGACCCGGTTCGCCCAGGCCAGGACACTGGTGGTGGCCGACGGCACCGGCCTCGCCGACGTCCGGCGCGCCGCGAACGCCGTCGTGGCCGCGCACCCGGCCCTCCGGCTGCGGCTGCACGTCGAGCACGGCGTCTGGACCCTGCGCACCGAACCCGCCCGCGAGGCCGCCGTCGTCACTTCGGACACCGCCGACGCATCGGCCGCGGCGAACGAGGCGGCCGGGCGGCTCGCCCCCGAGGCCGGAGAGGTCATCGCGTTCTCCTGGCTGGCGGCGAGACGCACCCTGGTCGTCACCGTGCACCACCTCGCCGTCGACGCGGTGTCCTGGCTGATCCTCCTGGACGACCTGACCACCGCCCTGGGCGGATCCGCCCTCCCGCCGCCGACCACGCCCTACGCCGAGTACGCCGAAGCCCTCGCCGTACGGTCGGCAAAGTCGGCCGACGGCCTCGGCGACTGGATCACCACCCTCCAGGCCCCGCTCCTGCTGCCCGCGCCCACGGACACGACCGCTTCCACGGACACGACCGCCCCCGCCGACCTGCGCGAGACCACCGTCGTCTTCCCGCCCGACGCCAGCGACGTCGTGACGCGCACCGCCCCCGCCGCCCTCGGCGTCGGCCTCACCGAGCTGCTCTGCGGCGCCCTGCGCACCGCGCTGACCCACATCCAGGCCGCCCCCACCGACCTGGCGGTCGATCTGGAGCGCCACGGCCGGGTCCCGGCCGAGGAGCACCACGACTACGCCCGTACCGTCGGCTGGTTCACCTCCATCGCCCCCGTCCGGCTCAGCCCGCAGACGGACCCCGTCGCCGCGGCCCGCGAGATCGCCGGCCGCCAGCCGGACGAGGAGGGGCACGCCGCCTACGGGCGGCTCAGGTACCTCAACCCGCAGACGGCCCCCCTCCTCACCGCCCGCCCCCAGGTCCTCTTCAACTACCTCGGCCGGGGCGGCGAATCGAATGCCCTGAACATCACCGGCAGCGGCCACAGCGACAGCCCGTACGCCGTCGAGGTCAACGCCTGGACCGACGACGCCACCGGCAGCCTGCACGCCGCCTTCACCCTCGCCGCGGGCATACCCGACGCGCTCACCGACCACTGGCTCACCGCCCTGGCGCAGATCGTGGACGCCTCCGCCACCGCCGAGCGCACGGCACCGGTCACCCCCCTCCAGCGCGGCCTCTTCTTCCAGGCCCAGATGGCGGGCGCGGCCGGACACTATGTCGCGCAGAGCTACTTCACCTTCGACCGGCGCCTGGACACCGACGCCCTGGCCGAGGCGATGGCGTACGTCATCGCGCGTCACCCGGTCGTCGGCGCGGGGTTCACCACCGACGACGACGGAAACCCGGTCCAGCTCCTCAAGGCGGGCCGCCGGGTCGACGTCCGCACGGCCGAGCTGACGACGGACGCCGAAGTCGAAGAGCTGCGCACCCGGGACCGTGAGAGCGGCTTCGACCCCGGGGAGCCGCCACTCATCCGGGTGACCGTCGTGCGGCTGCCGGACGGCCGGGACGGGCTGCTGCTCAGCTACCACCTGCTGCTCTGGGACGGCTGGTCCCGCGAGATCGTGCTGCGCGACCTGTTCGACGCGTACGAGGCCGTCGTCGCCGGCGAGCGGTGGGACGCGGCCCCGGCGGTGCCGGGCTTCGAGGAGTACGCCCGGGCGCTCGCCGCCAAGGACCCCGCCGTATCGGAACGCTTCTGGGCGGACCACCTGGCGGGCCTTCCGGGGCCGACGCTGCTGGCGGGACCCGCCCCGGCCCTCAGCGAGGAGCTGCCCGAGCCGCTCGTGCAGACGCTCTCCGCCGAGCTGACGGACCTGCTGCGAGAGGCTGCCCGCGTCCACGGCGTCACCCTGAACTCGGTGCTGACCGGCGCCTTCGGCCTTCTGCTCGGCGCCCGGACCGGCCGCAGCGACGCCGTCTTCGGCGTCACCGTCTCGGGCCGGGAGGGCGAGGGACACGGCGACATCGTCGGCGTACTCCTCAACACCGTGCCCATGTGGACGCGGGCCCGCCCCGAGGAAAGCGTCGGCGCGTACCTGTCCGCCGTACAGGCGGCCCGAGTGGCGGCGATGGAGCACGAGCACCTGGGGCTCGGCGAGATCCAGCGGGCCAGTGGCCACGACGCCCTGTTCGACAACCTCTTCGTGCTCCAGAACTTCCTCGACCTGGACGCCTTCGCCGCGATGAACGCCCGCCACGGCATCACCTCCGTCCGGGCGGACGACTCCACGCACTACCCGTACACCTGGGTCGTCACGCCCGGCGACCGGCTCACCGTCAAGCTGGAACACCGCCACGGCGACTCCGAATCCGCCCGCCGGCTGCTGGACGACTACCTGCGCGTGCTGGAGGACGTGGCGCGTTCGACGACGGGGCGGATGGGCGCGTTGCGCGGCCTGGGACCGGACCCCGAGCCCGTCGAGCGTACGGAGGTCGGTACGGACACCGTCGTCGACCGCTTCGACCTCGCGGCCGACCGTCATCCGCAGCGCGTCGCCCTCGTCGCCGACGGCGCGACCATGACCTTCGCCCAACTCCGCGACCGCAGCCGGGATGTGGCGGGTGTGCTCGCCCAGCGGGGGATCGGCCCGGAGACGACCGTGGGCCTGGCGATCCCACGCTCGCTCGACTGGATCGCGGCGCTGTTCGCCGTACTGCGGGTCGGTGCCGCATACGTTCCGCTGGAGCTGGACCACCCGGACGAGCGGATCGCGGCCATCGTCGAGGACGCGAAGCCCGAGGTCATCCTCACCGTCAGCGGCGTGTCGCCCCGGCTGACCGGCGAGCTGATCGAGCTGGACCGTCCGCTGCCGGCCGCCGAGCCGTACGTGACGTTCGCCCCGGACGATCCGGGCCGGCTGAGGCACCCCGCGTACACGATCTACACCTCCGGATCGACCGGCAGGCCCAAGGGCGTGGTGACCGAGTACGCGGGGCTCACCAACATGCTGATCAACCATCAGCGCCGGATCTTCGAGCCGGTCCTCGCCGAGCACGGCCACCGCACCTTCCGAATCGCACACACCGTGTCGTTCGCGTTCGACATGTCGTGGGAGGAGCTGCTCTGGCTCGCGGACGGACACGAAGTCCACATCTGTGATGAGGAGTTGCGCCGCGACGCACCCCGGCTCGTCGAATACTGCGGCGAGCACGCGATCGACGTCATCAACGTGACCCCGACCTACGCACAGCAGCTGATCGCCGAAGGACTGCTGGACAACCCGCAACGGCGGCCCCCACTCGTGCTGCTGGGCGGTGAGGCCGTCACCCCGGCGCTGTGGCAGCGGCTCGCCGGGACCGAGGGCACGGTCGGCTACAACCTGTACGGGCCCACCGAGTACACCATCAACACCCTGGGCGTCGGCACCTTCGAATGCCTTGACCCGGTGGTGGGCGTGGCGATCGACAACACCGAGGTGTACGTCCTCGACCCCTGGCTGCGGCCGCTGCCCGACGGGGCCCCCGGCGAGCTGTACGTGGCGGGCATCGGCATCGCCCGCGGCTACCTGGGCCAGAGCGCCCAGACCGCGCACCGCTTCGTCGCCTGCCCGTTCGGCGCGCCCGGCGAACGCATGTACCGCACCGGGGACCTGGTGGCCCGCCGGCCCGACGGGAACATCACCTACCTCGGCCGCACCGACCAGCAGGTCAAGATCCGTGGCCACCGGGTGGAACTGGGCGAGGTGGAATCCGTGTTCGCGGCCCACCCGGCGGTGCGGTTCGTCGCCGCCGTCGCCCAGCCGGACCCGCAGGTCGACGGCGCCTACCGGCTGGCCGCCTATCTCGTGCTGGAAGGAGCGGAGTTGGCGACGGTGGCTGGTGAAGTCAGCGCAGCGCTGCCGGACTTCCTGCGCCCGACACACTTCGCGCAGGTCGACAGCATCCCGCTGACCGTGAACGGGAAGGCTGACACCAAGGCGCTGCCGGAGGCCCGGCCGCTCGGCGCGCTGACCACCGCGGGGGAGCGCGGCCCGGCCACGGAGACCGAGACCGTGGTCTGCGAGTTCTTCGCCGAGGCACTGGACCTGGACGACGACGAGGTGAGCGCGGTGAGCGACTTCGTGTCCCTCGGAGGACACTCCATGCTGGCGGTCCGGCTGATCGGGCTGCTCCGCCGCGCGTACGGTCCTGTGATCACGATCCGTGATCTGTTCACCCTGCGAACCCCGGAAGCGATCGCCCGCCATCTTGATGAGAACCGACACGACTGATGAAAACTGACACGCAGCGGCCCCGCCCGGGAGCCGCCATCCTGCGGACCGCCCTTCGCCGCAACATCGGCGCCATGATCGCGGGCACCGTCCTGATGGGCCTGTACCAGGCGGCGGAGACCGCGTTCCCCATCGCGCTCGGGCTGATCGTCGAACACACGATGCAGGACCGCAGCCTCGGCTCGCTCGGGGTGTCGATCGGCTCGCTCGCCGTGATCATCACGACGGTCTCCCTGTCGTGGCGGTTCGGCATGCGGGTGCTCCAGAAGGCCAACACGACCGAGGCACACCGCTGGCGGGTCCAGGTGGCCGCCTGCGGGCTCCAGCCGGTGGCCAGGGACGATGTGGACGGCCTGAAGTCCGGCGAGATCCTCACCATCGCCACCGAGGACGCCGACCAGACAGCGGACATCATCGAGGTGGTGCCGCTGCTGATCAGCTCCCTGGTCGCCGTGGTCGTCGCGGCGGTCGCGCTGAGCCTGGCCGACCTGCGGCTCGGCCTGCTGGTGATCGTCGGGACCGTCGGCATCCTGTCGATCCTGGCGGTGATGTCCAAACGGATCGGCTCCAGCACCCAGGAGCAGCAGGCCAAGGTGGCGCGGGCCGGCGCCAAGGTCGCCGACCTCATCATCGGTCTGCGCCCGCTCCACGGCTTCGGCGGCAACCACGCGGCGTTCGGCTCCTACCGCAGGGTCAGCACCGACGCCAAGCGTCAGGCGATCACCGTAGCCCGGGTGAACGGCGCGTACGCGGGCACCGCTCTGGCCCTGAACGCCGTCCTCGCCGCCGCCGTCTCCCTGACGGCGGGCTGGCTGGCGTTCGGCGGCCAGATCTCCATCGGTGAACTGGTGATGGCCGTGGGCCTCGCGCAGTTCATCATGGAACCGCTGAAGATGTTCTCGGAGATGCCCAAGTACGTGATGATCGCCCGCGCCTCCGCCGAGCGCATGGCGCTGGTGCTCTCGGCCCCGCCGGTGGCCACCCCGGGCCCCGAACGCCCGGCCCCGGGAGGTGACCTGGAGGTCGACGGTGTCCGCCACGGAACCCTGCAGGGGCTGAAGTTCACCGTGGCCGCCGGGGAGTTCGTGGCGATCACCCCCTACCAGCCGCGCGCGGCGGCCGACCTCGTCGCGGTACTCGCCGTGAACGCCGCGCCGGCCGCGTACGAGGGAGTGGTCCGGCTCGGCGGGCAGGAGCTCGCGGACCTGTCGGTCGAGGCGGTCCGCGAGCACATGCTGGTCAACCCGTACGACGCGGAGGTCTTCGGTGGCACCCTCCGGACGAACATCGACCCGTCGGGCACCAGCCGTACGCTCCCCGAGGCCGTCCAGGCGTCCATGCTGACCGATGTCGTCGCCCTCCACCCCGACGGGCTCGACTACGCGGTCCGCGACCGCGGGGCGAACCTCTCCGGGGGGCAGCGCCAGCGGCTCTCCCTGGCCCGTGCGCTGGCCGCCGACGCCGACGTACTGGTCCTGCACAACCCGACCACCGCCGTCGACGCGGTCACCGAGCAACTGATCGCCCGCAACATCGCGAAGCTGCGGCGGGGCCGCACCACGCTCGTGATCACCAGCAGCCCGGCGCTCCTGGACGCGGCGGACCGGGTGCTCGTCCTGGACGAGGGGGTCATCGCCGCCGAGGACACCCACCGCAACCTGCTCGCGGGCGACGAGGCGTACTGCCTGGCCGTGGCCCGGTGAGCCACCGGCGGGGGCGACGAGCGCCCCCGCCGGTGGCTCAGCCCAGCGCCCAGGCGACATCCCGCAGCAGGGCCTGCCGCCAGCCCGCCCGGTCGTGGTCCGACGCGGACCGCGAGACCCGCACGGTCGCGCCGGCCCGCTCGGTGAGCGACTCGGCCAGCTCGCAGTGGGGCAGCATCCGCGTCTCGTGCTCGCCCACGTCGAACGCGCAGCGCAGTCGCGACAAGTCGGTTTCCCGGCGCAGGAGTCCGGCGATCGCGCCGCCGGCCGGCCCGCCCAGCGGGTCCGCCAGCTCCGCCGCGCCGGGCGCCCACCAGAACGCCCCCGACTGGCAGGCGATACGGGAGACGAACTCCGGGAACTCCAGCGCCGCGTACAGCGCGCTCAGCCCGCCCAGGCTCTGCCCGGCGACCACCAGCCGGTCCAGGTCGGCCCGTACACCGGATCCGGCCACCAGCGGCAGCAGTTCGTCCCGGACCGCCTCCCACAGCTCCGGGCGGCAGGCGAACTCGGCCTCCCGGTCCTTGGCCGGGAGGAAGACCAGGGTGACGGGTTCCAGCTCGCCGGCGGCCACGGCGGAGGCGAACGCGGTCATCGCGGGGTGGAGGTACAGCCAGTCGTCCCCGTCGAGCAGCAGAACCACCGGCCCGCCGCCCGCGACCGGGTGGACGCGTACCGTCCGCCGCCCCCCGAGCCGCTCGCTGCTCCAGCGCAGCCGGGTGCCGGGGAGGGGCAGGACGTCGTCCGGGCCGACGGCGGGCCAGTGTGGCTGGGGCGGAGAGTCCGGGGTCGCGGCGATGGAGCGGTCGCCGCCCGCTCCGTCCGGGTTGCGGGGATCGGCGCAGGCCTCGCCGTCCGCGAGGAACCGGTAGGTCACCCGCAGGCGCGCGGGCATGGGGACCTCGGCGTACCAGCAGTCCGTCGCGGCCCACCGCCGCAGGGGCAGGGGCCCCGACCAGCTCTCGAAGTCGAGGTCGGCCGGAGACCCCCGCCACAGGAACAGCGTCAGCCAGCCGTCGTCGGCGGGGACCGACAGGGGCGTCCGCGCCGCGGCCCAGAACGCGTCGGTGCCGGGCTTGCCGGGAAGCCCGAACGCTGCGAAGGGACTCTCCGCGTCGGCTGCTTGGGCTGCTTCGGCCGCGGGGCCGGGCCCGGGGGCGGTCATGGCCGACCGGAAAGACCGTGGGCGGAGAGCCGGATGAGCAGGCGCATGAACGTCTCCTGGTGAGAGGCAGGGGGTTCGCTCTGGGTAAGGCGAGCCTAACCCGGAGATCCTCTCCGCTCCAGAGGCGCTCCGGTTCGGGGGCGCTCCCCTCCAGAGATGCGACACGCCGGCGATGCCCCACACCGCGAACTCCCGCCGTCCCGATAGAGGCGTACGCCCCGGCACCGCGCTGCGAGCCGCACGGGCTGTCGCTAGCGTGGGCGTGCGGAGCCCCGCCCCGACGAGCAGAAGGGCCTCACGATGGACCGACCACCGCATACGGCGACAGGTGACATCGGCCGGCGCGTCGCGGCCCGTCGCCTCCAGCTCGATCTGTCCCGGCAGGACGTGGCCCTGAGGGCGGGTGCCGCACCCGGCTACATCCAGTACGTGGAGGAGCAGTCCGCGACCCCCGGCATCGGTTTCCTGCTCCGGCTCGCCGACGCCCTGGAGACGACGGTCCAGGAGCTGACAGGTGGGACCGTGGACCTGCCGGGCGGGCTCGGCAGGGGGGCCCGGGGGTCCCGGATGGCCGAACTCGACGAGACCGAATGCCGGGCCCTGCTCGGCGATCACGGTGTGGGGCGCGTGGCGCTGAACGACGGCGACGGGCCGGTCGTCCTGCCGGTGAACTACCAGGTGCTCGACGGCGAGGTCATGTTCAGCACGGGGGACGGTTCCCCGCTCGCCACAGCGGCCGGGACGGAGATCGCGTTCGAGGCCGACCACATCGACGACGCCTTCAGCAAGGGCTGGAGCGTGCTGCTCGTGGGCACCGTCCGCGCCGTGGAGGACGAGGACGAGGCGCGCCGGCTCAGGGAGACGGCGTACTCGACCCCCTGGGCGGGAGACGGGCGTGAGCACGTCATGGTCCTCGTGCCCCGCCGGATCACCGGGCGCAGGATCGTCGTGGACGACGCCCCGGGGGATCCCCGCTGAACCCGGTGACACCCAGGCAGAACGGCGGGGGCGGGAGACCTGAAGGGCACCTGCGGGTCACTCGACGGGGACGACGGCGACCGGGGCCGGGTTGTGGAGGGTCGTGGGGTGCGCGACATGGGTCATGGCCAGGGCCGTCCTCGGTACGCGGCCCTCCCGGCGCGGAACCCCGCGTCCAGTCTCCCCGCGCGGCGCCCGCCGGGCGAGGTGCCGAGAGCGCCGGATCGGGACCGAAGGGCCTCTGCGCGGCGGCGGCGCTCCGGTGCGACCGTGGAGAGGAAGCCCCGGGCCGCCCTGAACCCTCAGGCCACCCCGACTCCCGAGCCCCCGAGCCCCGGGCCACCCCCGAGGAGAAGCCATGACCAGCGACCTTCCCGACCCCGCGGAACTCGGCGCCGTCGTCGTCGGAGTCGACGCTTCCCCGCCGGCGCGCGCCGCCGCCCTCTGGGCCGCCGCCGAGGCGGACCTCCGTGGGCAGCCGCTCATCATCGTCCACGCCGCCGACATCGACGGGCGTTCCGTCCTCACCCCGACCGAGACCCTCCAGGCCCTGTGGGACGCGGCGAGCGACGTGCCGGCCGAGACAGCAGACGCCGTGCGGGAGAAGTACCCGGACCTGATCGTGACGAAGGAGCTCAGCCGCCGCGACGCGGTGGCCGCACTGCACGCGGCGGCTGGCGACCGGGGCACGATCGTGGTGGGCAGCAGGGGGCTCGGCGGATTCGCCTCACTGACGCTCGGCTCCGTCGGACTGGGCGTGACCGCGCGCACCGAGGTGCCCGTGATCGTCGTACGGGGCGAGCCCGACCGGGCGGCGACCGGGGTGGTCACGGCGGCCGTGCACGGCACGTCCGACCTCGACTGGCTCCTGATTGCCGCCGCCGAGGCGCATGTCCGCAACGCGTCGCTGCGGCTGCTGAGCGTCAGCAACGCGTTGGCCTACGTCGGCCGGTTCACCACCATGCTCGACAGCATCGGGGATATCACCGAGGAGAAGGTGCACGAGACGGCCGCCGTGGCGGACCGGATACGCAAGAGCTATCCCGGCCTCACCGTCACCCACGACGTCGAGACCGGGACCAGTGTTCCCGGCATTCTCGTCGAGGCCACGGCCATCACCGACCTGCTGGTCATGGGCGCCAGGCGGCGGGTGATCGGGGGCGGTTCCGCGCTGGGCCGGGTGACCCACGCGCTGCTGCACCACGGGCACTGCCCGGTCCAGATCGTTCCGCCCGGTTACGCGGCCACGGACGACGACAGCGGCTGAACGGCAGCAGAGCCCGCATCCGGTGGCGGGGCCTCGGGCCTGCCCGCGGGCAGGCCCCGCACCGGTGCGCCACGCGCCCTCTCATTCCACGCTCAGGATCTCACCGACCGGCCGCCGCGGCGTGGCCACTCCCCGCGGGCCGTAGCCGAACCGGAACACCATGTGGACGAAGCCGGTCAGGGAGCCGGGCTCGCGGGTCAGCGCGCGGAGCTCGGGCCATTCGAGGGGCTGCGACATCAGTGAGGTCGACAGCCCGTCGAGGGTGGCCTGCAGGAGTACGCGCTCCATGGCCTGCCCCGCCCGCAGCCAGTCGGCCGGGGCGTCGTCCATCGTGCCCAGAAGCGCGATCTGCGGCTGCGCCTCGAAGGCGGCGACGGCCCGGCCGGGCAGGTCGCGCGGTGCGTCGAAGTCCCGGGCGGGGGCGCTGACCCCGTACTGCCGGGGACCGAGGGCGTACGACGGTATGCCCTCGGTGGCAGGCCCCTCCCCGGCCTTGCCCGTACGGGTCCAGGAGGCGATCTCCTCGCGGACCGCGGCGTCGGCCGACTCGAAGAGTGCGGCGTCGCGCACCAGGTCCAGGACGGCGTCCGAGTGCCAGGACCCCGGCACGATCAGCCGGCACCCCTCCAGGAGGGCCGCACCGCGGAGACCGTCGAGTATCTCCCCCGGGATCCGCTCGTCGGAGAAGGGGAAGCGGCTGGTGTGCCGCTGCCGTACGGCGGGGTACAGGTCCGCCGGTCCCGGTCCCGCCGGGTCGGGCTCCTGGAGCACGACATCGGCCAGGTGCCAGGGGTCGCGCGGGTCGGGAAGCAGTTCTGCGACGGCGTCCCACCCGTGGTGGGCGGCCGACACCCGCAGATTGAACAGCGCGGCCCCGCATCCCAGGTGCAGCCCGCGCCCGTCCGGGTCACCGGCCGGCAGTGAGCGCGACGGGTCTCCGTACAGGGCGAGGACCCGGGTGCCCGCGCGATGGACGAACCTCCAGGGCTGGGCGTTGTGCATGGACGGTGCGGTGACGGCGTCCTCGACCAGCGAGGTCACGGTCTCCACGAGATGGTCGGTGGTGGGCATGGCTTCCTCTCCGGTGCTCCCTCGGATCAAGCTTCCCGCAGGTCACGCTCGGCGCAGCAGGGGCCGAACGGCCCTGTCCACGGTCCGAACGGGGCCCCTCTCCGCCTCTCCCGGTCACTCCGACGGCGTCGGGCGGTCCGCCCCCTCGACGCCGGTGCCACTTCGTGGTCGTCCAGCAGGAAGACCCGGATCGGGGCTCCGGCTGCGGCGTTCGGTGTGCCGGACATGTGCGGCCCCCGGGGGTCGGTCGGCTCTCGCGGCTTTCGTCCAGGGCTTCACGTGAAGGCCTCGTCGGAGTCGGGCTTAGGGCCCCTCGCCCTACCCCGCATTGTCCCAGGGCCGGCCCCGAAGGGCCCCTGCACGCGTTCTCCGCTGGTCAATGCGGGTGGCGGAAGGCGTTGGCGTAGGCTTGCCAGCCTGACTGGACAAGACCTGCCCACCCGTACGCGCGCCGTTGCGGTGGGGTGACCACGGAGGTTCGCGTACATGCCGAGCAGCAGTCGTACGGCACTGGTCGAGGACCTGATGGGGCGTTTCCCCGAGGTACCCCGGGAAGCCGTCATCAAGGAGGACCTGCTGCGTGGCGGCATGGCCTTCGACGAGTCCGCGCTCAGCGGATCGGTCGGCGGAGCCACCGGTGACGTGAAGCCGAAGTCGTACTTCATCTTCTCCTTCGACCACCGCACCCTGCCCGAGCTCGGCGCCGCCGCGCTCAACCGGCCGCCCGAGGAGGTCGTGCTCACCGGTGGCCCCTACGGGCTGCGCCGCACGGTCGTGTCGGTGCGGGTCAACCCCGACTCGCCGTACGTCGTGCGGGGCGGCGAGGACGGCACGCTCGGCCTCTACCTCGACGGGGCGCGGATCGCGGACGTCGGGCTGCCGCCGATGCCGGAGTACTACCGCCACCAGCTGTCCAACGGCAAGTCGGTGATGGAGGTCGCCCCGACCATCCAGTGGGGCTATCTCATCTATCTGACGGTCTTCCGGGTGTGCCAGTACTTCGGCGCCAAGGAGGAGTGCCAGTTCTGCGACATCAACCACAACTGGCGCCAGCACAAGGCGGCCGGCCGCCCGTACACCGGGGTCAAGCCGGTCGAGGAGGTGCTGGAGGCCCTGGAGATCATCGACCGGTACGACACCGCGGGCGTCTCCCGTGCCTACACCCTCACGGGCGGCTCGATCACCTCCCAGGTCGCCGGACGCGACGAGGCCGACTTCTACGGGCACTACGCCAAGGCCATCGAGGAGCGCTTCCCCGGCCGCTGGACCGGCAAGGTGGTGGCCCAGGCGCTGCCCCGCGAGGACGTGCAGCGCTTCCACGACTACGGCATCCGGATCTACCACCCCAACTTCGAGGTGTGGGACCGCCGGCTGTTCCAGCTGCACTGCCCCGGCAAGGAGCGCTACGTCGGCCGCGACGAGTGGCACCGCCGGATCCTGGAGTCCGCCGAGGTGTTCGGGCCGCGCAACGTGATCCCCAACTTCGTCGCAGGCATCGAGATGGCGGAGCCCTTCGGCTTCACGAAGGTGAGCGAGGCCATCGAATCGACCACCGAGGGCCTGCGGTACTTCATGTCGAACGGGGTCGTGCCGCGCTTCACCACATGGTGCCCCGAGCCCACCACCCCGCTCGGCAAGGCCAACCCGCTCGGCGCGCCGCTGGAGTACCACATCCGCCTCCTGCAGGCGTACCGGGCGACGCTGGAGGAGTTCGGGCTCAACTCCCCGCCCGGCTACGGCCCCGCGGGACCCGGCCGCGCGGTGTTCTCGGTGAGCTCCTTCATGGACAGCCTCGAAGGCCTGGAGGAGGAGCCCGTCTCCTGACACTCCCGGGAGAACGGGCACCGTTCCCTGTGATCGGGCACGACTCGGGCGCGACACCCGGCGGAGCGGACGCCGGGGGTGCCCGGAAAGCCCGGTGGTACGGGTGTGACCAGCGGCGGTCCGCCGGGGGAAACGGGCATGAACGGGCAGAGGGAATCCGGCGAAGAGCCTGGTCGAGCGGGTGACCCTGCTTGTAAAAACGTCACATGGGCCCGAACGGACCGGGCCGCCGCCTGAACAGCGCCACCGCAAGAGCCAGGGATGTGTGTCGTGGACACCGACGAACGCCGCAGAGGAATTCTCGACACCGCCCGACGGGACGGATCGGTCGAGGTGAACGCCCTAGCGGTGCTGTTCAAGGTGGCCAAGGAGACCGTCCGCCGCGATCTGCACGTACTGGAGGAGCACGGTCTGCTCCGCCGGACCCATGGCGGCGCCTACCCGGTGGAGTCGGCGGGCTACGAGACCACGCTGGCGGTCCGCACGACCCGCAACGTGCCGCAGAAGTCGCGGATCGCGGCCGCCGCCGCCGATCTGCTCGGGGACGCCGAGACGGTCTTCGTCGACGAGGGCTTCACCCCCCAGCTCGTCGCCGAGGCGTTCCCCCGGGACCGGCCGCTGACCGTGGTCACGGCGTCCCTGGCCGTCGCCACCGTCCTCGCGGACGCCGAGAAGATCTCCGTCCTGCTGCTCGGCGGGCGGGTGCGCGGCTCCACGATGGCCACCGTCGACCACTGGGCCTCCAAGATGCTCGCCGGTTTCGTCATCGACCTGGCCTACGTCGGTGCCAACGGCATCTCCCGCGAGTACGGCCTCACCACGCCCGACCCGGCCGTCAGCGAGGTCAAGGCCCAGGCCATGCGCAGCTCCCGGCGCCGGGTCTTCGCCGGGATCCACTCGAAGTTCGGCGCGGTGAGCTTCTGCCGGTTCGCCGGTGTCGCCGACTTCGAGGCGATCGTCACCGACGCGGGGCTCTCCTCGGCCGAGGCCCAGCGCTACTCCCTCATGGGCCCCCAGGTCATCCGCGTCTGACCGGCCCCGGACCGTACCGGCCGCCGCCCCCCCCGTACCACCGCGCCCCGCCCCCCGTCGGGGCGCGGTTCGCCCTGCCCGCACGACCCGCGCAACCCCCCCCGCACGACCCGTACCTCCCTCCCCTCGCCCGACCCGATCACCGAGCCGCTACGACTGATCAGGAGTCCCCATGCGCCCTCACCCCCGCCGACGACACGGACCACGCCGCCTGCCACGTGCGGGCGCCGCCGCCGCGGCACTCGCCCTCCTCGCCGCCGGCTGCGCCGGAGCGGGCGGGACCTCCTTCGGGGGAGGCGACGCCCTCAACGTCCTGATGGTGAACAACCCGCAGATGGTCGAACTCCAGAAGCTGACCAAGGAGCACTTCACCAAGGAGACCGGCATCACCGTCCACTTCACGGTGCTGCCCGAGAACGACGTCCGCGACAAGATCAGCCAGGACTACTCCAACCAGGCCGGCCAGTACGACATCGCCACCATCTCCAACTTCGAGCTGCCCTTCTTCGCCGAGAACGGCTGGCTGCGCCCGCTGGACGCCTACGTCGACGCCGACCCGGACTTCGACCAGCAGGACATCCTCCCGCCGCTGCGCGAGTCGCTGACCCACAAGGACGGCAAGCTCTACGCCCAGCCCTTCTACGGCGAGTCCTCCTTCCTGATGTACCGCAAGGACGTCTTCGAGAAGGAGGGACTCACCATGCCCGCCAAGCCGACCTGGACGGAGGTCGCCGAACTCGCCGCGAAGACCGACGGATCGCAGCGCGGGATGAAGGGCATCTGTCTGCGCGGCCTGCCCGGTTGGGGAGAGGTCATCGCCCCGCTCACCACCGTCGTCAACACCATGGGGGGCACCTGGTTCACCGAGGACTGGCAACCGCAGCTGACGTCACCGGAGTTCAAGAAGGCGACCAGGTTCTACGTCGACCTGGTGCGCCGGCACGGAGAGCTCGGCGCCCCGCAGTCCGGGTACGCCGAGTGCCTCAACAACATGACCCAGGGCAAGACCGCCATGTGGTACGACGCCACCGCCGGCGCCGGCTCGCTGGAGGCCGAGGGCTCCCCGGTGAAGGGCAGGGTCGGCTACGTACCGGCTCCCGTGGAGCAGACGAAGAGCTCCGGCTGGCTCTACACCTGGGCCTGGGGCATGCAGAACGCCTCCAAGAAGGGCGACGACGCCTGGAAGTTCATCTCCTGGGCCTCCGGCAAGGAGTACGAGGAACTCGTCGGCGCCACCAGCGGTTGGTCCAACGTCCCCGCCGGGAAACGTGCTTCGACCTACGCCCACCCCGACTACCGCAAGGAAGCGGAGGCGTTCGCCGACGTCACCAGGCAGGCCATCTCCGAGGCCGACCCCAACAACCCCGGCACCCAGCCGCGCCCCACGGCGGGCATCCAGTTCGTCGGCGTACCGGAGTTCACGGACCTGGGCACCAAGGTCGCGCAGGAGATCAGCGCCGCCATCGCGGGCCGCCAGTCGGTGGACGCCGCACTCGCCACCTCCCAGAAGCTGGCCGAGAAGGTAGCGGAGGAGTACCGATGACCACGACCACCGCCGTGCGGCCGACCTCGCCCCGCCCGGCCCCGCCAGGCGAGCGGCCGACGGGCAGCAGAGCCCGGGCCTGGGCGACCCGCGCACCCCTCCTGCCCGCCCTCGTCTTCCTGATCGTCGTCACCCAACTGCCCTTCGTGGCAACGCTGGTGATCTCCTTCTTCGACTGGAACTCGCTCAAGCCGGACCAGCGCCACTTCACCGGATTCGCCAACTACGGCTCCGTCTTCACGGACCCCGCCCTGCGTGAATCGGTCCTGACCACCGTCCTGCTCACCGCCACCGTGGTGATCGCCAGCGTCGTCCTCGGCCTCGCCTTCGCCCTGCTCCTGGACCGCACCTTCTTCGGCCGGGGCTTCGTCCGCACCCTGCTCATCACCCCGTTCCTGATCGTGCCGGTCTCGGCGGCGCTGCTGTGGAAGCACGCGCTCTACAACCCCGAGTACGGACTCTTCAACGGGGCGCTGACCTGGTTCGGGAACCTGGTCGGCATCGAGTCCGTCGCCCAGCCGGAGTGGACCTCGCAGATGCCGCTGATGGCCGTCGCCGCCGCCCTCGTCTGGCAGTGGACCCCCTTCATGATGCTGATCCTGCTGGCCGGGCTGCAGAGCCGCCCCGCCGAGATGATGGAGGCGGCCCGGCTCGACGGCGCCGGGCCCTGGCAGATGTTCCGTTTCCTGACCCTGCCCCACCTGCGCCGCTACCTCGAACTCGGCGTCCTGCTGGGCTCGGTGTACATCGTGCAGAACTTCGACGCCGTGTTCACCATCACCGCGGGCGGCCTCGGCACCGCCAACCTCCCGTACACCGTCTACGAGACCTTCTACCGGGCCCATGAGTACGGACTGGCGTCCGCCGTGGGCGTGGTCGTGGTGATCGGCACCGTGATCATCGCGACCTTCGCGCTCCGGGTGGTCTCCTCCCTCTTCCGTGAGGAGGCGAGCCGCGCATGAGCGCCTCGACCGCACCACCGACCCGCACCACCGCCACCTCGGAGAAGATCCGCCCGGCGGGACAGGCCCGCAGGCGCTCCACCGCACTGGGCCTGACCGCCTGGGCCGTGGGCGTCGTCTTCTGCCTGCCCGCCCTGTGGATGGTGCTGACCTCCTTCCACTCGGAGACCGACGCGGCGACCAACCCACCCTCCCTGGCGGCCTCGCTGACGCTCGACGGCTACCGGACCTTCTTCGGCGGCGACGGCGGGCCGACCCCCTGGCCTCCGCTGGTCAACTCCCTCACCGCGTCGCTGTTCTCCACCCTCCTGGTGCTCCTGCTGGCGCTGCCCGCCGCGTACGCGCTCTCCATCCGGCGGGTGAGCAAGTGGACCGACGTGATGTTCTTCTTCCTCTCCACCAAGATGCTGCCGGTGGTCGCCGGCCTGCTGCCGGTCTACCTGTTCGCGAAGAACACCGGGCTCCTGGACAACATCTGGCTGCTCGTCCTGCTCTACACCTCGATGAACCTGCCGATCGCGGTGTGGATGATGCAGTCCTTCCTCGCCGACGTCCCCGTCTCCATCATCGAGGCGGCCCAGGTCGACGGGGCGAGGCTGCCCACCGTGCTGGGCCGGGTCGTCGCCCCGGTCGCGGCCCCCGGCATCGCCGCCACGGCCCTGATCTGCTTCATCTTCAGCTGGAACGAGCTGTTGTTCGCCCGGGTGCTGACCGGCGTGGTCGCCGGGACGGCGCCCGTCCACCTGACTACCTTCGTCACCAGCCAGGGGCTCTTCCTCGCCCAGCTGTGCGCGGCGTCCGTGGTCGTGTCCCTGCCGGTGCTCATCGCCGGCTACGCCGCCCAGGACAAACTCGTCCAGGGCCTTTCCCTGGGAGCAGTCAAATGAGGGCAGCCATCGTCGAGGCCCCCGGCAAGGTGTCCGTCACCACGGTCGACGACCCCACGCCCGGCCGGCGTGACGTGGTCGTGAAGGTGGCGTCCTGCGGGCTCTGCGGCACCGATCTGCACATCCTCCAGGGGGAGTTCGCCCCCACCCTGCCGATCGTCCCCGGCCACGAGTTCGCCGGCGAGATCGTCGCCGTCGGCACCGACGTCACCGAACTGGCCGTCGGCGACAAGGTGGCCGTCGACCCCTCACTGCACTGTCACGAGTGCCGCTACTGCCGCTCCGGCCGCGGCAACCTCTGCGACAACTGGGCCGCGATCGGCGTCACCGTCCCCGGCGGGGCTGCCGAGTTCGCCCTCGCCCCGGTCGCCAACTGCGTCAAACTGCCCGAACACGTCGACGTCACCGACGCGGCCCTGATCGAACCGCTCTCCTGCGCGGTCCGCGGGTACGACGTCCTGAACGGCAACCTGGGCGCCGAGGTGCTGATCTACGGCTCCGGGACGATGGGCCTGATGATGCTGGAGCTGGCCAAGCGCACGGGCGCCGCGTCGGTGGAGGTGCTGGACGTCAACCCCCAGCGCCTGGAGACCGCGAAGCTCCTCGGCTGCACGGGAGCGGCCGCCCGGGCCGAGGAGCTCGACCGGCCCGGCGGCTGGGACGTGGTCATCGACGCCACCGGCAACGCGGGGGCCATCCAGGACGGCCTCGGCCGGGTCGCCAAGGGCGGCACCTTCCTCCAGTTCGGGGTGGCCGACTACGCCACCACCGCGGTCATCGAGCCGTACCGGATCTACAACCAGGAGATCACCGTCACCGGTTCGATGGCCGTGCTGCACAGCTACGAGCGGGCCGCCGCGCTCTTCGCGAGCGGGGTGCTGGACCCGGCCGTATTCATCAGCGACCGGCTGCCGCTGGAGAAGTACCCCCAGGCGATCGACCAGTTCAAGGCGGGGGTCGGGCGCAAGATCGTGGTGCAGCCGTAGCCGCGCGGTTCCCGGTCGTCCAGGTGCGGCCCTCCGGTGGACGTGCATGTCCACCGGAGGGCTTCCTGCTGTTGCGAGGTGAGCCGGTCCCGGCCGCCGGACGCCGGGCCGGCGCAGCGGTCGTGCGTCGTCGGGACCAAGAAAGGCTGACGACGGTCGAAGGGATCGTCGACGTCGCCGAGGCCGGGGAGCCGATGTTGTCGATCACGTGCTGGTAGCGCCCGGCGGAGCGCCGGTCCCGCGCCCCCGCTTCCCGCAGAAGCTGAGCGTCGACCACATCGAGGTCCGGCGGTAGCAGGCCGCGCGACGAGATGAGCGGCCCGGGTCACAGCCGGTGGCCCGGGGCCGCTCCTTCGGACAGCGGCTCACCGTGCCGCGTACACGATCCAGAGCGGCCCCTCGGCCAGGTCGATCCGCTCCCCGTCCGGCGTGGTGAACCGGGTGTCCGCGTCCGCGGCGGCCCGCGTCCACCGTGCCTCGTACGCCTTGCCGTCGCGCAGGACGTGCGCGGTGCCCGAGCCCACGGTCTCGGTGAACGGCGTGTTGTTCCCGGACCGGTCGCCGAAGGCCGAGGGACGTACGGTCACGTCCTGCACGATCACCGTGGCGGCCCCCAGTGCCTCCCCCTCGCTCGTACGGGCGGGGGAGCCGTCCATGGAGACCAGCCACCGCTCACGCTCGGCGGACCAGGTGAAGGTGGTACGCGCGGACGGGAAGCGGACCGTACGGCTGTCCTCGGCGCTCCCGCCGGGCGGCGCCGGGCCGAACCGCAGCCCCAGCGCCTCCGCCGCTTCGGCCCCCGAAGCGGCGTACGGGATCCGCTCCGGCCGCAGATACAGATTGTGCGGGGCCGGCCGCTCCGCACCCCGGAAGTAGGCGCGGGGCGCGGCCGACGGCGGTACGGCGTCGAGCGGCGCCCGGTCGATGGCCGGGAGGAGCCTGCTCTGAGCCCCGGAGAAGGCGAGCACCGGCCGGTCGAACTGGCGCAGCAGCTCCAGATCGGTCTCCCGGGCGCTGCGGACCGGGCCGATGACCGGCGGCACGTCGGAGGAGTAGACCGCGAGGAGGCGGCTGAGCCCGGCCTCCACCTGCTCGACGTAGACGATGTCCGCCCGCTCCAGACCGGTCTGCGGCCGGGCCGGCGCCACATTGTCGATCTTCACGGCGAGGACCTTCGCGTCCGCTCCCGTCCCGGACGGGCTGCTGCTCCGGCTCTCGGGCCCCGTCCCGTCCCCGCCCGTGCATCCGGCCGCGAGGAGGACCAGAAGGAGCGCGGTGAGCAGCGCGGCGGCCGATGTCCTGGAGCGGGCTGATGCCTTCGGACGTGCCGGAGTCCTGGAGCGGGCTGATGCCTGCGATCGGGCAACGGACATGGCGACCGCCCTTCCGGGGCACCGGCCGGCCGTCCCGGCGGAGCGCTGCCGCGTCGCTGCCCCTCATCCATCATCACGCACCGGGGCCGCCCACGGTTGCGCCGCCGCCCGCAGCCGCCGTGGCACGCGACAGCCGGCCCCCGGCCGAGATGGCTGGAACTGTACTGCGCCGCGCCTTCGATTCCGCTTCCGATGGCACCGTTCGCTCTCTACGGTTGCACCAGCGACAGGTTACGTGCCCGTACGGTGACGGGTGAGACAGAGGGAAGCCGAGGGAAGCCGAGGGAAGCCGAGCTGACGGCACTGGCGGCATCGGGTGCGGCGACGTTCGTGGGGCTGATGGCGACCGAGGCCTGGACGCAGGCGCGCGGGCGGCTGGCCCGGTTCCTGGCGCGGGGCGAGGACAGCGAGGCCGTCGACGCCGAGCTGGAGGAGCCCCGCGAGGACCTGACCGCGGCGCGCCGGAGCGGAGACGAGGACAGCACCGAGGACATCGCGGCCGCATGGCGGGTCAGGCTCCGCAGGGCCCTGCGCGACAACCCGGAGGCGGCGGGGGAGCTGCGGGACCTGCTGGACGAACTGGCTCCCCTGCAGCCCGTCGGCACCACCGTGTCGATCACCAACAACACCATCAGCGGGGGCCACTACACCGGTCCGGTGCTCATGGCGCAGTCGATCCACGGCGGTGTGCACGGGGCAGCGCCCCAGCAGCGGCCGGGCGCCACGTGAGCACCCCGGGCTCCGGCGAGGAGTCCCGGCGCACCGCCGCGCGGAACGACATCTCCGGCACGAGCCATGGCCCGGTCGTGCAGGCCGCCACGATCCACGGCGGCATCACGTACAACGTCCAGCAGGTGCAGCCGACCGGTGTGCAGGTCACACCGGACGAGATCCCGGCAAGGCCTGCGCCGAGGTGGCGGACGACCTGGTCGTCCGCGCCTCCGTGCAGGAGTTCTCCGGACGGTACTGGGCCCGGACCGATCCGGGCCATCGACGCCTACCGCAGCGCCCTCTTCCGCAACACGGCCGCGGACGAGGGCCGGGGCGCCGCCCCAGCGGCCTACTTACCGTTACAACGCCTCCCTGAAGGGGCTGATGACCTGGTCCCTGAACTGGGACGGTTCCAAGGGCTGGGCCTTCGGCGACAACGTGAAGGCTCCGCGGGGCCGCTGACCCGGTGTCCACCGCGCTCTCGGTCCAGCCGCGGACCGGGGGCGCGGTGCCGTCCCGGCCGGGGCGTGTGACGAGGAAGGCGCGAACCCGTCACGCACCGATGCGGGCAAGGGGACAGAATCGGGTACGGATCGGGGTGATCGTCCGCCCCGGGACGGCGGCCCGTTCCCCCGGGCCGGTGATGACGAAGACGCAAGAGGAGACCCGATGGTGCACGCACGGGCCGGGCAGCCGGCGCACTCCGCAGACCTGGTCGACGTGGCACGGCTGGTGACGGCCTATTACGCCCTCCACCCCGACCCGGCCGAGCCCGCCCAGCGGGTGGCCTTCGGCACCTCGGGCCACCGGGGCTCCGCGCTCGCGGCCGCGTTCAACGACGACCACATCGCCGCCACCACCCAGGCGATCTGCGACTACCGGTCCCGCCAGGGCACCGACGGGCCGATCTTCCTGGGCGCCGACACCCACGCCCTGTCCGAGCCCGCCCGGGTCACCGCGCTGGAGGTCCTCGCCGCCAACGGCGTCACCGCCCTCATCGACAGCGACGACGGCTACACCCCGACCCCCGCGGTCTCGCACGCCATCCTCACGTACAACCAGGGGCGCACCGACCATCTGGCCGACGGCATCGTGGTCACCCCGTCGCACAACCCGCCCGCCGACGGCGGCTTCAAGTACAACCCGCCGAACGGGGGGCCGGCCGCCTCCGACGCCACCTCCTGGATCCAGGACCGCGCCAACGCCCTGATCGAGGCAGGGCTCGGCGAGGTCCGCCGGATCCCGTACGCCCGCGCGCTGGCCGCCGACACCACGGGCCGCTACGACTTCCTGAGCCGTTACGTCGACGACCTGCCTTCCGTCCTCGACCTGGACGCCGTACGGGACGCGGGCATCCGCATCGGCGCCGACCCGCTCGGCGGCGCCTCCGTCGCGTACTGGGGGCGCATCGCGGAGCGGCACCGGATCGACCTCACGGTGGTCAACCCGCTCGCCGACCCCACCTGGCGGTTCATGACGCTGGACTGGGACGGGAAGATCCGCATGGACTGCTCCTCCCCGCACGCCATGGCCTCGCTCATCGAACAGCGCGACGCGTACGCCATCGCCACCGGGAACGACGCCGACGCCGACCGGCACGGCATCGTCACCCCCGACGGCGGTCTGATGAACCCCAACCACTATCTGGCCACCGCCATCGACTACCTCTACACCCACCGGGAGGGCTGGCCCGCCGGTACGGGCATCGGCAAGACGCTGGTCTCCTCCTCGATGATCGACCGGGTCGCCGACGACCTCGGCCGCACGCTGGTCGAGGTCCCGGTCGGCTTCAAGTGGTTCGTCGACGGGCTGTACGACGGCAGCCTCGGCTTCGGCGGCGAGGAGTCGGCCGGCGCCTCGTTCCTGCGGCGTGACGGCCGGGTCTGGACCACGGACAAGGACGGCATCCTGCTGGCCCTGCTCGCCTCGGAGATCACCGCAGTCACCGGCTCCACCCCCTCCCAGCGGTACGCGCGGCTCACCGCCCGCTTCGGTGACCCCGCCTACGCCCGCGTGGACGCGCCCGCCACCCGCGAGGAGAAGGCGGTCCTGGCCCGGCTCTCCCCGCAGCAGGTCAAGGCCGACACCCTGGCCGGGGAGCCCATCACCGCCGTACTCACCGAGGCACCGGGCAACGGGGCGGCGATCGGCGGTCTCAAGGTCTGCACCGAGAGCGCCTGGTTCGCCGCCCGCCCCTCCGGCACGGAGGACGTCTACAAGGTGTACGCGGAGAGCTTCCAGGGGCCCGGACACCTCGGGCAGGTCCAGGAGGAGGCGCGGACCCTGGTCGCGGAGGCGCTGGGCAGCGCCTGACCGGGTCAGTGGCTCGTCCGAGGGCCGGGCAGGCGTCCCGGCCCTCAGGCGCCCGGCACGGTGGGCTGCACCTGACGCAGGAACGTCGCGTTGTCCGGGGTGCGCCGGACCTTGTCCAGCAGCGCCTCCAGGGCGCCCTGACCGTCCCGGGCGTGCAGGGCGCGGCGCAGCGCCCGTACGGTGGCGAGCTCGGCGGGGCCCGTGAGCAGCTCCTCACGGCGGGTCCCGGAGCGGGCGATGTCGACGGCCGGGAAGACCCGCCGGTCCGCCAGCGAGCGGTCCAGGCGCAGCTCCATGTTTCCGGTCCCCTTCAGCTCCTCGAAAAGAACTCGTCGGCACGGGAGCCCGTCTCCACGAGGGCCGTCGCCAGAATGGTGAGCGAGCCGCCCTCCTCGGCGGAGCGCGCGGCGCCGAACAGCTTCTTGGGGCCGGCCAGGGCCGCCGCGTCGACACCGCCGCTCAGGGTGCGGCCGCCCGATCCGGCCGCGTTGTTGTGGGCGCGGCACAGCCGGGTGAGGGAGTCCAGCAGGATCACCACGTCCTGCCCCTGCTCGACGAGGCGCTTGGCGCGTTCGACGGCCAGGTCGGCGAGGGCGATGTGCTCCTTCGCGGGCCGGTCGAAGGTGGAGGCGTACACCTCGCCGCGCACGGAGCGGCGCATATCGGTGACCTCCTCGGGGCGTTCGTCCAGGAGGACCACCATCAGGTGGCACTCGGGGTGGTTGGTGGCGACGGCGGCGGCGAGCTGCTGCAGCAGGACCGTCTTGCCGGTCCTGGGCGGCGCGACGAGCAGGCCCCGCTGGCCCTTGCCTACGGGGGAGACCAGATCGACGATCCGGGGCGCCGGGCCGCCCTTCTCCGTCTCCAGCCGCAACCGCTCGGTGGGGTGGACCGGGGTGAGGTCGCGGAAGTGGGCGCGGCCGGTCAGGGCCTGCGGCGCGAGGCCGTTGACCCGGTCGACGGTGGCGAGGACGCGCGGCCGCTCGCAGCTCCCCTCGACGGCGTCGCCCTCGCGCAGGCCGTACCGGCGCACCAGTGCGGGCGACACCTGGATGTCACCGGGGGAGGGGTGGCCGCCCTGGACGCGGAGGAGGCCGTGGCCGCCCGCGGTGGTGTCGAGGAGCCCTGCGGCCCGGACGGGGCGCGGCTCACGGACGACGGGGCGTTCGAGTGTGGTGGTCATGGGAGGGGTCCTTTCGCGGACATGGCGAATCAGGGACCGGCGTACGGAGGGGCGGCATCGTCACACCCGCACCGGGGCACGGAAGCCCGGCAGCCGGAAGGAGAGACAGCGAGAACGCTGGGAGAAGAGCTGGATCGCCGGTCGGATGAGGACGGGCGCAACAGCGAGGGAGAGAGGAAATCAGCACCGGTGCCCGACGAAGGGGAATCCACGTGTGCTCATCGCACTCTAGCACGGTCCAGCTGCGTACCGTGAGTGCGCCTCCCGTAGCCGTCTGAATTCTCGCCGGACGGTAACTCCTGAAACGCCGATGGGCCCCTCCACCCAGGGGCCCATCGGTCCGTATCGGCACGGCTCAGGCGGGCTCGTCGCCCCGGAACACGTGCAGGATCTCCTCGGCGGCCAGCGTCGCCGTCAACGTCCCCTCGCGCACCCGCCGTTCGAGTTCCGGCGTCATCTTCCGTACCGCCGGGTGGTTGCGCAGGCTGTCCAGCAGCTCGTCGCGGACCATCGTCCAGGTCCAGTCCACCTGCTGGTCCCGGCGCTTGGCCGCCAGCCGGCCGGTGGACTCCAGGACCCTACGGTGCTGCTCCAGCCGCTCCCACAGCGTGTCGAGCCCGGTCGACTCCCTGGCACTGCACGTGAGGACCGGAGGGGTCCAGGCCGCGTCCACCGGGTGCATCAGCCGCAGAGCGCCCGCCAGTTCGCGCGCCGCCGAGCGGGCGTCGCGCTCGTGTGGGCCGTCGGCCTTGTTCACCGCGATGGCGTCCGCCAGCTCCAGGACACCCTTCTTGATGCCCTGCAACTGGTCGCCGGTCCGGGCCAGGGTCAACAGCAGAAAGGTGTCGACCATGTTGGCGACCGCCGTCTCCGACTGCCCGACCCCCACCGTCTCCACGAGCACCACGTCGTACCCCGCCGCCTCCATCACCACGATGGACTCCCGGGTCGCCTTCGCCACCCCGCCCAGCGTGCCCGCCGTGGGGGAGGGGCGTACGAAGGCGGCCGGGTCCACGGCCAGTCGTTCCATCCGGGTCTTGTCGCCCAGGATGGAACCGCCCGTACGGCTGGAGGACGGGTCGACGGCGAGCACCGCCACCCGGTGCCCGAGGCCGGTGAGCATCGTGCCGAGCGCGTCGATGAAGGTGGACTTGCCCACCCCCGGGACCCCGCTGATCCCGATCCGCCTGGCCTTCCCCGCGTGCGGCAGCAGCCGGCTCAGCAACTCCTGCGCCAGTACCCGGTGTTCGGCCCGCGTCGACTCGACGAGCGTGATGGCGCGCGCCACGAACGCCCGCTTGCCGCCGAGCACTCCCTGCACATAACTGTCGATGTCGATCTTGGCAGCCATCCGGTCAGCGGCTCACAGTTCGTGGCCGAGCGCGGCACCGAGCCGCGTCACCAGATCGTAGGCCGCGTCCGGGATCACCGTCCCCGGCGGGAAGACCGAGGCCGCACCCGCCTCGTGCAGGGCCTCGACGTCCTGCGGCGGAATCACCCCGCCCACCACGATCATGATGTCCTCCCGGCCCTCGGCGGCCAGTTCCTCGCGCAGCGCCGGCACCAGGGTGAGGTGCCCGGCCGCCAGCGAGGAGACGCCCACGATGTGCACGTCGGCCTCGACGGCCTGCCGCGCCACCTCGCCCGGCGTCTGGAACAGCGGGCCGACGTCCACGTCGAAGCCCAGGTCGGCGAAGGCCGTGGCGATCACCTTCTGGCCCCGGTCGTGGCCGTCCTGGCCCATCTTGGCGACCAGAATGCGCGGACGGCGTCCCTCCGCCTCCTCGAACGCGTCGACCAGCGCGCGGGTGCGGTCCACCGAAGGGGAATCCCCTGCCTCTTTGCGGTACACACCGGAGATCGTACGGATCTGCCCGGCGTGCCGCCCGTACACCTTCTCCAACGCGTCCGAGATCTCCCCGACCGTGGCCATCGCCCGCGCCGCGTCGACGGCGAGCGCCAGCAGATTGCCCTCCAGGCCCGGACCCGGGTTGCGCTCGGCCGCTGCCGTCAGCGCCCGCAGCGCCTCCTGGCACGCCACCTCGTCGCGCTCCTCGCGCAGTCGGCGCAGCTTCTCGATCTGCTGGGTGCGCACGGAGGAGTTGTCGACCTTGAGCACATCGATCTTCTCGTCGGTCTCCACCCGGTACTTGTTCACCCCGATCACCGGCTGCCGCCCGGAGTCGATCCGGGCCTGCGTACGGGCGGCCGCCTCCTCCACCCGGAGCTTGGGGATGCCCGCGTCGATGGCCTTCGCCATCCCGCCGGCCGCCTCGACCTCCTCGATGTGCTGCCAGGCCCGGTCCGCCAGATCGCGGGTCAGCTTCTCCACGTACGCGCTGCCGCCCCACGGGTCGATGACCCGGCAGGTCCCGGACTCCTGCTGGAGCAGGAGCTGGGTGTTACGGGCGATCCGCGCCGAGAAGTCGGTGGGCAGGGCCAGCGCCTCGTCCAGTGCGTTGGTGTGCAGCGACTGGGTGTGCCCCTGCGTCGCGGCCATGGCCTCCACACACGTACGCGTCACATTGTTGAACACGTCCTGCGCGGTGAGCGACCAGCCCGAGGTCTGCGAATGCGTGCGCAGCGAAAGGGACTTGGGGTTCTTCGGGTCGAACTGCTTGACCAGGCGCGCCCACAGCAGCCGGGCCGCCCGCAGTTTGGCGACCTCCATGAAGAAGTTCATGCCGATCGCCCAGAAGAACGACAGCCGGGGCGCGAACGCGTCGACGTCCAGGCCGGCTTCCTGCCCGGCGCGCAGGTACTCCACGCCGTCGGCCAGTGTGTACGCCAGCTCCAGATCGGCCGTCGCCCCGGCCTCCTGGATGTGATAGCCGGAGATCGAGATGGAGTTGTAGCGCGGCATCTTCTGCGAGGTGAACGCGAAGATGTCGGAGATGATCCGCATCGACGGGGTCGGCGGATAGATGTAGGTGTTGCGGACCATGAACTCCTTCAGAATGTCGTTCTGAATGGTCCCGGCCAGCTTCTCGGGCGGTACGCCCTGCTCCTCGGCGGCCACGATGTACAGCGCCAGCACGGGGAGCACCGCGCCGTTCATCGTCATCGACACCGACATCCGGTCCAGCGGAATGCCGTCGAACAGCTGGCGCATGTCGTAGATCGAGTCGATCGCCACGCCTGCCATGCCGACGTCGCCGGTCACCCGGGGGTGGTCGCTGTCGTACCCCCGGTGGGTCGGCAGGTCGAAGGCGACCGAAAGACCCTTCTGCCCGGCCGCGAGGTTGCGCCGGTAGAAGGCGTTGGACTCCTCGGCCGTGGAGAACCCCGCGTACTGACGGATCGTCCAGGGCTGGTTGACGTACATCGTCGGGTAGGGCCCGCGCAGATACGGGGCGATCCCCGGGTAGCTGTGCAGCGCTTCCAGGCCCTCCAGGTCCTCGCCGGTGTAGAGCGGCTTGACCGTGATGCCCTCGGGCGTCTCCCAGAGCGGGGCTTTCGTCCCGTCGGCCGCCTCGGCCACGGCCGCCTGCCACTCCTCGGCGGAACCGGCCGGGGGAGTGGAGGACTCCAGCGCGATCTCGGAGAAGTCGGGGACGGAGGATGTCTGTTCCGTGGGCGATGTCTGCATCACGCCACTCCCATGCGGTCGAGTACGGAGGTGAGAACGGCGACCGTGTCGCAGCCCGCGAAGACGTAGGAGTCGACGCCGGCGTACTCGCCGGGGCGTCCCGCGAGGAACACCTGGGCCGCGCCCGCCGACTTCAGCGCCCCGGCCACCTCGGCCGCCTGCTCGGCGTACAGGGCGTCCGACGAACACAGACAGGCGACACCCGCACCGGAGGCGGTCAGCGCCTCGGTGGCCGTCGCCGCGTCCACCGACACCGGCTCGTGGACCGCCTCGATCCCGCCCGCCCCGAAGAGGTTGACGGCGAACGAGACCCGCGCGGTGTGCGCGGCGGCCGGGCCCAGAGCGGCGATGAACACCTTGGGCCGCTCGCCGGTCGCCGCGAGGTGCGCGTCCGACCGGGCGCGCAGCGCCTCGAACGCCTCGTCGCGCCGGACCCGGGGCAGACCGCCCGGAGCCCCCGCGTAGGCGTCGGGCGCCGGTTCGCGCTCCACCGGGCGCTCGGAGGGCATCGGGAACTCGCTGACCCCGGTCACCGGCTCCTTGCGGCGGGTCAGCTTCACGCTGCGCGCCGCCCAGGTGGCGGCGAGCCGCTCCGCGACCATGCCCGAGCGCAGGGCGGCGGGCAGTCCGCCCGCCCGCTCGGTCTCCTGGAAGAACGCCCAGGCGGCCGCCGCCATCTCGTCGGTGAGCCGCTCCACGTACCAGGAGCCGCCCGCCGGGTCGATGACCCGGGCCAGATGCGACTCCTCCATCAGGATCGTGGAGGTGTTACGGGCGATCCGCCGGGCGAACGCGTCGGGCAGCCCCAGTGCGTGATCGAACGGCAGGACGGTGACGGAGTCGGCGCCCCCGACCCCCGCGCCCAGCGTGGCCAGCGTGGTGCGCAGCATGTTCACCCACGGGTCACGGCGCGTCATCATCACCGGAGACGTCACGGCGTGCTGGCGCTGCGCGCCCGCCCCCGGAGCCCCCGACGCCTCGGTGACCCGCGCCCACAGCCGGCGAGCCGCCCGCAGCTTCGCGATCGTCAGGAACTGGTCGGCGGTGGCCGCGTAACGGAACTCCAGTTGGGCACAGGCCTCCTCCACACCGAACCCGGCCGCCGTCAGCGCCCGCAGATAGGCGACGCCGGTCGCCAGCGAGAGCCCCAGCTCCTCGGCGGCCGAACCGCCGGCCTCGTGGTAGGGCAGCGCGTCCACGGCGATCGCCCGCAGCCCCGGGTACTCCCGGCCGCAGACCCGTGCCCAGTGGACGGCGGCCGTGAGGTCCGCCTCGATGCCGGTCCTGGCCTCGTGGCCGAGCGGGTCGGCGCCCAGGGTGCCGCGGGCCTCGCCCTTGGCGACGCCCCGCTCCTCGTACAGCCGCAGCAGCGCGGTGGCGGCGGCGTCCAGGTCGGCAGGGGCGTCGAGCACGATGGGCGCCAGGTCGAGGTAGACGCCCTCCAGTGAGCGGGCCAGTGACTCCACCGGAACGCCGGCGGGGCCGCCCACGGTGAGCCAGAGCGAGGTGACCCCGTTCTCCAGATCGCCGAGCACCGCCTCGTTGAGCCGGGCGGGGTCGCTCAGGGCGTGGCGTTGGCGCACGTCCCAGCCGCCCGCCGCGTTCCCCTCGGCCCTGCTGCCCCGGGTGAAGGGCGCGAAGCCGGGAAAACCGGTGTCCGGCGAGTTGTCGTGCGCGGTATAGAGGGGCCGGGTGGTGAGCCCGTCCTCCACTGTGGTGGACAGCGCTTCCTCGGCGGCCGAGCCCGGGACTTCCTTGCCCGACTTGCGCAGAACGCCTTCGACGAGGCTCTGCCACTGGTCATGGGAAGGGTCGGGGAACGCGGCGGCCGGAGAGAGCCCGTCAGCAGGCTGGACCGTCATGCTCAGATGCTAGGCCAGCGCGGGGAACGAGTAGCAGGGGCACGTGCTGTGACCTTGCCCTCTCCGGTCCGCACCTGATCCCTTACTTACCGTCGCGTTACGGGCACGACGCTTCGGAGCGACGGGAAGCCGTAACGGGCCGGAGCGACAGGAGGCCATAACGGGCCGGGTGCAACACGGCCATGCTCGACAACGGGGTGAATTAGACAGTTGATGCATATTATGTGCGAAGTTTTCCGGTTTCTTATGTAATCCCTTGAATGCCCGTATCCACCCCGGAGCCCTCGCGGCCGCCGGGATGCGGAGAGGACGCGACCGTGGCCGTCGGACCTGTGGAACACCTCGTCATCGCCTTCCCCGGCAGCGGCTTCCCAGGGGCCGTCGTGCCCGTCCTCGCCGATGCCGTGGCGTCCGGTGCCGTACGCGCCGGAGACCTGGCCTTCGTCCGTCGCGCCGAAGGTGGTGCGCTGGCCCCCGTGGAGCTGACGGAGCTCGACCCGGAGGGGGCGGTTCCGATCGACGGGGCGGAGAGCGGGGCGGCCGTATCGCTGAGTGCCGGGAACGTGGAGGTGCTGGAGCGGAGCGTGCCGAAGGGCGGGACGGTCGCCCTCGTCGTCCGGGAGGACCTGTGGACCTCGCAGCTCGCCCGCGCCTTCCGGGAGGCGGGCGGCACCTTCGTCACCCACGAGCGCTTCGGCGCGACCGGGTCGGACGCGGACGAGGCGGGGGAGGGGGACGACATCATCACCCGGCTGGAGCGGCTCGCCGAGCTGTGGCGACGGGACGTGCTCACGGACGCCGAGTTCGCGGAGCAGAAGGCGCATCTGCTGGCGGACTGAGTTCCGGCCGGTGGGTCGTTGGGCCGAGGGAGCCCCAGGCGTTCTCATCAGGGAAAGAGGCAGTTCATCGTGCAGACCGCCCGGACCGTTCCGGCCGCCACCGTTGTCAATCTGCGCGACCTGGGGGGCATCGCCCTGGGCCGTGACCGCAGGGTGCGGCAAGGTGTCCTGTTCCGTTCGGGGCAGCTGAGCGACCTGGAGCCGGACCGCGACCGGGCGGTGGCCGCGCTCGGTGTCCGTACGGTCGTCGACCTGCGCACCGCCGACGAACGGCAGTGGTCCCCGGACCGGCTCCCGGACCGGGCCCGGCTCTTCGTCGCCGACGTCCTCGGCGACCACCCGGGCGTGGCGCCGGCCAGACTCAAGGCGCTGCTCGCCGATCCGGACGAGGCGGAACGCGCGCTGGGCGGCGGCCGGGCCGAGGAACTGTTCGCCGAGACCTACCGCAAGATGGTGCTCTCGCCCGGCGCTGCGGCCGCCTACCGGGCCTTCCTGGAGACCGCCGCGGACCCCGGTGCGCGGCCGGTGCTCTTCCACTGCACGGCCGGCAAGGACCGTACCGGCTGGGCGGCGGCCGTCCTGCTGATGATCCTGGGGGCCTCCCGGGAGACCGTGCGGCGGGACTTCCTCGCGGTGAACCCCGCCGTACGGGCCGCTTTCGCGCCGTACGTCCAGAAGTTCCTGGACGGCGGCGGCGATCCGGCCGTCGCGGCGGCGATCGTCGAGGTGCGCCCCCGCTACCTCGACACGGCGCTCGACGCGATGGACGAGCGGTGGGGCGGCCTCGACGGGTACGTACGCACCGGTCTGCGCATCCCTGGTCCCGCGCTGGAGCGGCTGCGTGAGGGGCTGGTGATCACCGGCTGAGCCTCGGTGCGATGGGGTCCCGGCACGACAGTAATGCGAATACCCCCTGGGGGTATGCTGGCCGGTATCGTAATCCATCGTCCGCTGGGGGACAGTCATGAACACCGGACTGAGAATCGCGGCCTTCGTCGCCGCGGTCGCCGCCGTCTTCGCCATCGCCTTCGGTGTCGGCAGGGTGGCGGGGCCGGACCCGGAGCCCACTCCCGGGCCCTCCACCCATCAGGGGGAGAGCCACGGAGAGCGAGCGCCGTGAGGGCGGGGGGCAGCACACCGCGAGGGCCGGTACCACCGACATGTATCGGTGGGACCGGCCCTCGCGGTGGTGGCGCCGTGCGGTCGCCGTTCAGAGTCGGACGAGACGTTCCGTCAGATCGCGGTAGTGCTGGAGGGCGATACGCAGATCCTCCGTACCCGCCTCGGACCGCTCGCCGTCGCGGTCGGTGCGCAGCAGCCGGGACCGTTCGGTCAAGGCCTGCGTGAGCTCGGCGACGACCTCGTCGAAGGTCGCGTCGGCCTCCTGTACCGCCTGGCGCGGGTTCTCCACGAAGCCGGCCACCGCCTGGTGGATGCGGGCGTCGAACTTCTCCCGCTTCTCGGGGGCGAACAGGGGGCGGCCGTTGTCCTTCGCCGTGTCCGTGTCCGTGTCGTGCGAGTGGGAGGGGGAGGGGGGCGTCGTCCGGCCGGTCTGCCGGCCCGTGTCCGTACGGGCGGAGTCGGTGAGCGTCCCGTCGGCGTGGTCCTGGCCGGCGGCCGGGGCGGACGCACGGTGGTTGCCGGCGGCCGTCGGCGGGGACTCGGAGGGTTTGGCGGCCGTCGGCGGTACGGGCGTACCGAGAGCGTTGCCGGGAGGCGTCACCGGCGGGACACGCTCGGACCCGGTCGACGGTGTGGGCCTGTTCGGCGTGTTGCCGGTGCCGCTCGGAGTCTGCGTCATGATGTGCTCCGTCCCTTCGTGAGCTGTCGGTTGCCGTGGTCGCGGGTCGCCGGGCCGTCCTCGAGGAGGGCGTCGAAGAGGCCGCGGGCCTCGACGAATGCCTCGCGCATCTCCTCGGTGCCGGTGCCGTCGTTCCGCGCGATGTGCACCCTGCGGTAGCCGTCGACATGGTGGGCGTGGTGGACGGAGAGGGCGGCGGTGCGGTCCTCGAAGCTCTCACCGGCCGGGAAGCCCCGGTCGCGGGAGAGGTCGGTCAGCAGCGCGTCGGCCTCGGCGAGCGCCTGCTGCGGCGACTCGACGAACTGCTCCTGGGTGCGGGCCCAGCGGGCGGTGTAGTCCGCGCGGGCCGCCTCGGTCAGCGGCCGCTTCTCCAGGTCGCCGTGGAGCTTCACCCGCTCGCCTAGCTCCTGCTCGGCCGCCTTGGTGTCGCCGCCGTGCCGGGCGACCACCCGGTCGTACTCGGGGCCGAAGCGGCTGCGCAGGCTCCGGCCTCCGCCGGCGGAACCTCCGCGTACCAGGAAGAAGTAGACGGCGGCGGCCACCACGAGGGCCACGGCGATGATGATGATCACTGTTGTCACGGTTACCGCCCCCACCGCTCATCGGCCGGTACGCAGCTTCGTTGTCGCACAGTGGTCAACCCCTTTCGGTCCGGGCCCGGCGGAACAACCACCGGGCGTCGTGCAGGAGTCCGTGTACCCACGAACGGCCGTTCATGCGTTCGAGGCCCTTGGGAGCGCTGTGTGTACGGTGCATGTGCCGTCGTGCGTAATACTCGGCGTATGAGGTCAGGCGTTACGCACTCCGGCCGCGGCCCGCATCAACCGGACCTCCTGATCCGCCGGGCCGCGGCGCGTGACGCCCGAAGGCTCACCCGGCTGGTGCGGACCTCACGCGCCTACGAGGGTCCGTACGCCCCGATGGTCGCCGGCTACCGCGTCGGACCGGACTACATCGAGGCGCACCAGGTCTTCGTCGCCGCCGGCCGCGCCGACGACCTGGTCCTCGGCTTCTACGCGCTGATCCTCCAGCCACCCGAGCTCGACCTGATGTTCGTCGCCGACGCGGCGCAGGGGCTCGGCATCGGGCGGCTGCTCATCGGCCATCTGCGCGAGGAGGCACGGCGGGCGGGCCTCACCGGTGTACGGATCGTGGCGCACCCGCCCGCCGAGGGTTTCTACCGGAATGTGGGCGCGGAACCCACCGGCACCGTCCGTGCGAACCCACCCGCGGTGATGTGGGACCGCCCCGAGCTCCTGCTTCCCGTGGGGTGCTGAACGCCCGCGCTCAGCCGCCGTAGGGACGGGTGATGAGCTCCATGCCGTGACCGCTCGGATCCGGGAAGTAGACACCCCGGCCGCCGTCGTTGTGGTTGATCTCGCCCGGGAGCTTCAGATGCGGATCGGCGTAGTACGCGATCCCCAGCTCCTGGATCCTGCCGAACGCCGTGTCGAACTCCGCCTCCGAGATGAGGAAGGCGTAGTGCTGCGGGGTGATCGACTCTTCGGGAATCGCCGCGAAATCCAGGGTGACGCCGTTCGCGAGGACGACGGGGACGAACGGGCCCCATTCCGGTCCGACTTCCAGGCCCAGCAGATCCGCCAGGAATGCGGCGGACTCGCGGTGGTCGCGGGAATGAATGATGGTGTGGTTCAACTCGACCGACACGGTGGAATGCCTCCACAGGCATCTCACGGGCTACCTCCACGCCTCACCCGGCCGGTGACCGACGCGCGATGCCGTGAGCGCGATCTTAGACGAACGGGGTGATGCGGTCGAGCGGGAAGTGCGGGCCTCACCCGCGGGATTGAGCCCGTGAGGCCGGGGCACCTGTAGTCCCGAATCGAATGGGTGTGTCAGTGCTCCCGGTCCCGTCGAAGTCGAGGAGAGTGCCCGTGTCAACGACCAACGGCAGAGGCCGCAAGGAGACCGAGGAGGAGCGGGCGGACCGGCGGTGGTCCGAACTGCTCCAGGAACTGCGCGTCGCCCAGACCGGGGTCCAGATCCTTTTCGGCTTTCTCCTCGCCGTGGTGTTCCAGCCGAGGTTCACCGCCCTTTCGGAGGTGGACCGCGACATCTACGTCGTCACGGTGGTGCTCGGCTCGGCGACCGTTGCCGCGCTCATCGGCCCCGTCACCTACCACCGACTGCTCACCGGCCGCCGGCTGAAGCCGGAGACGGTCATCTGGGCCTCACGCATGACCGTGGTCGGGCTCGTGCTGCTGTTCCTGACGATGTGCTCGGCCCTGCTGCTGATCATGCGGGTCGCCCTCCACAACATGTTCGCCCTCTGGTTGGTCGGCGGGATAGCGCTGTGGTTCTTGGCCTGCTGGTTCGTCTTTCCCCTCTGGGCTCTGGCCCGCGGCCGCTCCGGCCCGCGCACGGACGAGGAGCCTGCCGAAGGCCCGTCCGCCGGCACGAAGGACACCGAGGGCACGAAGGACACCGAGGGCACGAAGGACACCGGCACGAAGGACTGAGCGGCTCAGCTCTCCCGGCCCACCGGGCCGCGCATGTCGGTCACCGTGAACAGTGCGCCGTCCGGGTCCCGCAGGGTGGCTTCCCTGCCGCCGAGGACGGACCGCTCCTCGACGAGGGAGCCGCCCTGCCGTCCCGCCGCCGCCACCGTCACGGGGACGTCGTCCACCGGGAACTGCACCTGCCAGTGCGGGCGCACCAGCGGATCGACGGCAGCCTCCACCGCCCCGGAGCTGATCCGGGCCAGCGGCCGCCGCTCGCACCGCACGATGACCTCGTCACCCTCGTACGCGACGTCACAACATCCGGGACGTCCGCTCGCCCAGTCGAGTACCTCGCCGTAGAAGATCGCCGCGTCGAAGGCGTCGCGGGTCCGCAGGCGCAGCCAGGCGTGCGCGTGGCCGTCGGGGGCCGGCGGGGAGGCGGCGGGCTCGGTGCGCTCCCAGAGGCCGAACGCGGCACCGTCCCGGTCCGACGCCAGTACGCCGCGGCCCTTGCCGAGCGTCAGCGGACCCACCGCCACCGTGCCGCTGCGCTCCCGGACCCGGGCGGCGGCCACATCGGCGTCCGCCACCGCGAAGTACGGCGTCCACGCCACCGCGACCTGGAACGCGGTCGACACGGCGTAGATGCCCGCGACCGGGATGTCGCCACGCCGGGCCACGGAGAACTCCGCGCCGAGCTGTCCCGGGCGGAAAGACCAGCCCAGGACCCCGGTGTAGAACCGCTGGGCGGCCTGAAGGTCCCGGGTCATCAGGGTGACCCAGCACGGCGCGGCGGGGCCCGTCAGGGGCGCCGCCGAGGGGGCCGTACGGGGATCGCTTCCGGTCATGGTCCACTGCCTTCTCACGGGTGTGCGGCGCGAGGGCGGCCGCTGCGGTCCAGCACCCACCTTCGGCCGACCCGTGCGGCGGCGCAACGCGGGCCGCGCCCAGGGCCCGATGCGCGGCGGAGCGTGAGCGCCCGGAAGAAGCGTTCCTTGCCGTAGCCGAACGGGTGACGGGCATCTGCGGGGCGGCGGCTGCGCCGGAGGGCGGCGAGCGGGAAGATCTCGTTGAGAGTGTCGGCGACCGGGTAGGCCGCCTCGGGCCGCTGAGCGGGTGAGCCGGAGAACAGCCCGCCCACGGTCCCGGCCGCCGCGATCACCAGGTTGGCCGCGAGCGCGACCAGGACCGTGACGCGCGTTCGTCGGTCGGCGGCCGGCCGGTTCATCACCACCTCGGTGACGAGGGGCCGGAGGACCCGCCTCTGATAAGGGGAAAAGGGTCAGCTGCGCGGGGGATCCCGGTCGGTGCGGGGGCCGTCCGCGTCGGGCGGGATCGGCGCGTTGCCGTGGTCGTCGAGCTGGTGCGGATTGAGGGCGCTGCCGTCGTCGGGGAAGCGGTCGGAGGCGTGCGGGTCGTGCGTTTCGATGTGGGTGCGCCCCTCCGGCTGCTGCGGCTGCTCGTCGGGGCGCGGCGGGGGCAGTTCGGCGTCCCTCTTGCGCTTGCCCAGCAGGAAACCGCCGATCAGCAGCCCCACCACGGCGAGCGCGGCGAGGGGGAAGATGACGGCCGCCAGCGCGCCCGTGCCGTCGGCGAGAAGGGCGGCCAGTGATTGCGTGGCTCCGTTCGATACGTCCATGGTTGCCGCATACCCCGGGAGGAGGGAGCCAGTCGGCTGTTCACATCAATTCATGTTTTATGAGGATCTCAGGGGAAAAGCGTTTCGCATGGTGCGAATCGGCTACACGATGATGACCGAACAGTCCGGACCCCGAGAGCTCGTACGGGACGTGGTGGCCGCGGAAAAGGCGGGATTCGACTTCTCCGTCACCTCCGACCACTACTTCCCCTGGCTCCGGGAACAGGGGCACGCCCCGTACGCCTGGGCGGTCCTCGGCGCGGCCGCGCAGGCCACCGAGCGCATCGGCCTGATGACGTACGTGACCTGTCCGACCATCCGCTACCACCCCGCCGTCGTCGCCCAGAAGGCGGCGACGCTGCAGATCCTCGCCGAGGGCCGGTTCCGGCTGGGCCTCGGCTCCGGCGAGAACCTCAACGAACACGTCGTCGGCGGGGGATGGCCCGCCGCCCACGTACGGCTGGAGATGCTCGAAGAGGCCGTGGAGATCATCGGTGCCCTCTTCGACGGCGGTGACGTCAGCCACCACGGCACCCACTTCGACGTGGAGAACGCGCGGCTCTGGGACCTGCCCGAGACCCGGGTGCCCATCGGTGTCGCGGTCTCCGGCCCGGCCTCCTGCGCGCTCGCCGGCCGCGGCGCCGACCTGGTGATCGCGACCGAGCCCAAGAGCGGACTGCTGGACGACTTCGACCGGCACGGGGGCACGGGCAAGCCCCGGGTGGGCCAGCTGCCCGTCTGCTACGACCCCGACCGCGACGCGGCCGTCGCCCGCGCCCACGAACAGTTCCGATGGTCGGTCGGCGGCTGGAAGGTCAACTCCGAACTCCCCGGACCGGCGAGTTTCGCCCAGGCCACCGAACCCGTCCGCAAGGAGGACATCGCGTCGGCCATTCCGTGCGGACAGGACGTCGACGCGTTCGTCGACGCGGTGCGCGCCTACAGCGACGCGGGATTCACCGAGATCGCACTGGTCCAGGTCGGCGGGGAACACCAGCAGTCCTTCATCTCGTGGGCGGAGAAGTCCCTCCTGCCCGCTCTGCGGGAGCTCTAGCCCTCTTCGGCCCTCCCGTGTCGCCGTCGGCCCGGCGCGGGGTGAGCCTGGAGTGGACCCGAAGGCCGGCACCCGACGGAAGGAACCCCGTGAACAGCACCCCCGAACGAAGCGGCGACGACTCCACGGCCGGCCAGGAGGTGCTGGTGTCGCTGAGCCGGTGCGACCTCGCGGACGCGCGGAGCGTGTTCGGCGTGCTCGGCAGCGCCTTCGACTCCGACCGGGACGCGGGCGACGAACCCGAGGCGACGAGCGGCCCCCGCCCGACCGTCTGGGTCACCACCGTCGACGTGTCCGATCCGAAGGCCGCCGCCGAACCCGTGACGCTGACCGCCCCGGTCACGCTGGACGCCCAGGGCGGCTACTGGGCCGTCGACCGGCTGCGGGACCACCTCACCGGCGCGTTCGCCGTCCGCGTCGTCGGTACGGCGGCGGGGGACCAGGAGCAGGAGGTGAGGCTGCGCCTGGACAACCGCTGACACGCTCGGCGGCTCCCACGGAAGCCGCGTCCGCCGAAGAGCCTGTGAACAGGGCCGACAGCAGCCCGAAGTGAAAGGTGTTCGAGGATGGATTCCCTCGCCCTGGAAGCGGTCACCGCACCGGAACCGGTCACCGACGTACGTTCCGCCGTGACCCTCTATGTCAACGGGGAAGAGACCGAGGTGACACTCGACCACCGCACCACGGTCCTGGACCTGCTGCGGGAACAGCTCGGCCTGACCGGCGCCAAGAAGGGCTGCGATCACGGCCAGTGCGGAGCCTGCACGGTCCTCGTGGACGGGCGCCGCGCCAACAGCTGCCTGCTGCTCGCCGTCGCCCAGGACGGCTCGGCGATCACCACGGTGGAGGGTCTCGCCGACGGCGACACCCTCCACCCCCTGCAGGAGGCGTTCGTCGAACGCGACGCCCTGCAGTGCGGCTACTGCACCCCCGGGCAGATCTGTTCGGCCGTCGGCATGCTCAAGGAGGCCGCCGACGGCCACCCGTCGCACGCCACTCCGCCGGACGCCCTGACCGCCGACCCCGCCCCCCTCGACGCGGAGGAGATCCGCGAGCGGATGAGCGGCAACCTGTGCCGGTGCGGGGCCTACCCCCGGATCGTCGAAGCCATCGAGGACGTGACACCGTGAAACCGTTCGGCTATCAGCGACCCACCACCACCGCCGAAGCCGTACGGCTTTGCGCGGAGGGAGCCGGAGCCCGGTTCCTGGGCGGCGGCACCAACCTCGTCGACCTCATGAAACTCGGGGTCGAGGAACCGGGCCTCCTCATCGACGTCACCAAGCTGCCCCTGGACCGGGTGGCCCCGGCCCCGGACGGCGGCCTGCGGATCGGCGCCACGGTACGCAACAGCCACCTCGCCGCCCACCCCGACGTACGCCGCGACTACCCGGCCCTCTCGCAGGCGCTGCTCGCCGGGGCCTCGGGACAGCTCCGCAACACCGCCACCACCGGAGGCAACCTCCTCCAGCGCACCCGCTGCCCCTACTTCCAGGACGTCTCCAAGCCCTGCAACAAGCGGCTCCCCGGCTCCGGCTGCCCCGCCCGCGAAGGCTCCCACCGCGATCTCGCGGTCCTCGGTCACTCGGCAGAGTGCGTGGCCACGAACCCCTCCGACATGGCCGTGGCCCTCGCCGCGCTCGACGCGAGTGTGGTGCTGCTGGGGCCCGAGGGCGAACGGGCCGTCCCCGCCGCCGAGTTCCACCGGCTGCCGGGGGAGAACCCCGACCAGGACACCGTGATCAGGCCCGGCGAGCTGATCACCGAGGTGGTGCTCCCGCCGCCCGCCCCGGGTACGGTCTCCCGCTACCGCAAGGCCCGCGACCGCGCCAGCTACGCATTCGCCCTGGTCTCCGTCGCCGCCACCCTCCAGGTGGAGGCCGGCCGCGTGGAACGGGCCACACTCGCGTTCGGCGGTGTCGCCCACCGGCCGTGGCGCGCCCGCAGGGCCGAGGCCGAACTGCTCGGCGCGCCCGCCACCCCCGCCGCCTTCCAGCACGCCCTGATCGCCGAACTGGCCCAGGCGCGGCCCCTGCGCGACAACGCCTTCAAGGTGGACCTCGTCCGCCGCGTCGCCCAGGACGTCCTCGGCGAACTCAGCGACCCGCAAGGCTCCGAGGCCGACCCGGCCACCTGACTCCCACCCCCGCCCACCGACCGGAGGCCCCGCCGCCATGCCCCACGCCCCGCAGCTCACCGGTGCGCCCGTCGTCCGCAGGGAGGCCCGGGACAAGGTCACCGGCGCCGCCCGGTACGCGGCCGAGCACACCCCGCCCGGCACCCTGTACGCCTGGCCGGTCCCGGCCACCGTCGCCGCCGGCCGGGTCACCGCCGTACGGGCGGTCGACGCGCTCGCCGTCCCCGGCGTCCACACCGTCCTCACCCACGACAACGCGCCGGCCCTCGCCGAACCCGACGACCCGATCCTCGCCGTCCTCCAGAGCGACCGGGTCCCGCACCACGGCTGGCCGATCGCCCTCGTCGTCGCCGATTCCCCCGAGGCCGCCCGGACGGGCGCGGGGCGGCTGCTCGTCGAGTACGAGAGCGACGAGCACGACGTGACCCTCACCGAGGACCACCCGGGCCTCTACACACCCGAGGAGGCCAACGGCGGCTTCCCCGCCGTCCGCAAGCGCGGCGACTTCGAGCGGTCCTTCGCCGCCGCCCCCGTCCAGGTCGACGCCACCTACCGCCTCATCTCGCTCCACAACCATCCCATGGAGCCCCACGCGGCCACCGCGTGGTGGGAGGACGGGCACCTCACCGTCCACGACTCCAGCCAGGGCTCCAACGCCGTGCGCAAGAGCCTGGCCCGGCTCTTCGACCTGGACCCCGCGCACATCACCGTCGTCTCCGAGCACGTCGGGGGCGGCTTCGGCTCCAAGGGCACCCCCCGCCCCCAGGCGGTCCTGGCCGCCATGGCCGCCCGGCACACCGGCCACCCGGTGAAGATGGTGTTCCCCCGCGCGCAGCTTGCGGAGGTCGTCGGCCACCGGGCCCCCACCATCCAGCGGGTGCGCCTCGGCGCAGAGCTCGACGGTGTCCTCCAGGCCGTCTCCCAGGAGGTAGTCACCCACACCTCCACCATCAAGGAATTCGTCGAGCAGGCCGCCGTACCCGCCCGCACGATGTACGGATCCCCGGACAGCACGACCACCCACCGGGTGACCGCCCTCGACGTCCCCAGCCCTTCCTGGATGCGCGCGCCGGGCGAGGCCTCGGGGATGTACGCGCTGGAGTCGGCCATGGACGAACTCGCCTGCGCGCTCGGCATGGACCCCATCGAACTGCGGCTGCGCAACGACCCGGCCACCGAACCGGACAGCGACCGCCCCTTCAGCAGCCGGAACCTGGCCGCCTGCCTGCGCGAGGGCGCGACCCGCTTCGGCTGGCACGGCCGCGATCCCCGGCCCGCCGTCCGCCAGGAGGGCCGGTGGCTCCTCGGTACGGGCGTGGCCTCGGCGACGTACCCCGTCCTCGTCTCCCGGTCCTCCGCCCGCGCCCACGCGGCGGCCGACGGCACCTTGCGGATCGAGGTCAACGCCACCGACATCGGCACCGGCGCCCGGACCGTCCTCGCCCAGATCGCCGCCTCGGCGCTCTCCGTGGACGTGAGCACCGTCGACGTGGCCATCGGCTCCACCGACCTGCCCACCGCCCCCCTCGCCGGCGGCTCCTCCGGCACCGCCTCCTGGGGCTGGGCCGTGCACAAGGCGGCGACCGCCCTGGCCGACCGCCTCGCCGACCACCGGGGCCCGCTGCCCGCCGAGGGGTTCACCACCACCGGCGACACCGAGGAGGAGACCGCCACCGAATCCCCGTACGCCCGGCACGCCTTCGGCGCCCACTTCGCCGAGACGGCCGTCGACTCCGTCACCGGCGAGATCCGGGTGCGCCGGCTCCTCGGCGTGTACGCCGCAGGGAAGATCCTCAACGCCCGCACCGCGCGCTCCCAGTTCACCGGCGGCATGGTCATGGGCATCGGCATGGCGCTGACCGAGGGCTCCGCCGTCGACCCGGTCTTCGGCGACTTCACGGCCAAGGACCTCGCCGCCTACCACGTGCCCGTCCACGCCGACGCCCTCGACATCCAGGCTCACTGGCTCGACGAGGACGACCGCCACCTCAACCCGATGGGCTCCAAGGGCATCGGGGAGATCGGCATCGTCGGCACCGCCGCCGCCATCGGGAACGCGGTCCGCCATGCCACCGGGGCCCGGCTGCGCGAACTGCCGCTCACCCCCGACCGGGTGCTGCCTTACCTCCTGTGACGGCTCCTACGTCGGCCGACCGGCCTTCACCAGCACGAACAGCTCATCTGTTGCGCGGACGGCACACCCGAGTCACCCTGTTGAGTGACCCAGAAGTGATTGGTGCTCACGCTTCGTGTTCGGGGGTCGTCGGTACGACGGGGTGAAGCAGGTGGGCCTCGCGGTGAGGAGCATCGACGATGACCGTTCCACTCGACCGGCACTATTCGGTCGAACTGCAGGTGTCGGCAGAGCGCGTTTCCCAGGTGCGGCGCATCGTCGCCGCGCACCTTCGTCACTGGAGTCTCGAACTCCACGTCCGGCCGGTGTGCCGGGCCATGGACGAACTCCTGACCAATGTCCACCGGCACGTCGGCGACGACAACACGTGCGTCCTCGAACTCCGCTGGACCGGACGGCACGTCACCGTGTCCGTCGCCGACAACAGTGCCCGGATGCCACGGCTGCTGCCGTCCGGCGGCGGACTGAGCCGGGTGATGGCCCTCAGCGACAGCTGGGGAACCTGCCGGACCACGGACGGCAAAGTGGTCTGGTTCACCCGCTACGCCCAGGCGCCGCAGACCGCGCGACTGCTGCCGTACCCGCCCCCGCCCGGCGTGCGCGAGTCGCGCCGCGCCCCGCTCGCGGCGCTCGTGTAGCCGTCCCGCAGCACCCGCACCCAGCACCACAGCCCCGGCCGACGTGGAACGTGCCCCCCGGGCAGGCATGATCCGCGTCGGCCGGGTACGTGCGGGAGGGGCCGCGTTGCGCCCGACCGCGCGGCGCGGCACCGTCGAAGTACCGATGCAAGGAGGCCACTGCCATGCCCATCGCGACGGTCAACCCCGCGAACGGCGAACTGATCAGGTCCTACGACGCCCTCGGCGAGGAGGAGACCGAGCGCAGGATCACCGCAGCCCACACCACCTTCCAGCAGTACCGCACCACCCCCTTCGAGCAGCGCGCCGCCTGGCTGAACCGGGCCGCCGACCTGCTCGACGAGGACCGCGACACCATCGCCCGCACCATGACCCTCGAAATGGGCAAGCCGGTCACCGCGGCCCGTGCCGAGGCGGCCAAGTGCGCCAAGGCGATGCGCTGGTACGCGGCCAACGCCGAGCGCCTGCTCGCGGACGAGCACCCCGACCCCGACGACGTGAGCGACTCCGGCGCCTCCCGCGCCCTGGTCCGCTACCGCCCGCTGGGTGTCGTCCTCGCCGTGATGCCGTGGAACTTCCCGCTCTGGCAGGTGGTCCGCTTCGCCGCCCCGGCGCTCATGGCGGGCAACGTCGGCCTCCTCAAGCACGCGTCGAACGTCCCGCAGACCGCGCTCTACCTGGAGGACCTCTTCCACCGGGCCGGATTCCCGGCAGGCTGCTTCCGTACGCTGCTGATCGGCTCGGGCGCCGTCGACGCCGTCCTGCGCGACCCCCGGGTCGCGGCGGCCACCCTCACCGGCAGCGAACCGGCGGGCCGCGCCGTCGCCTCCACCGCCGGTGACGAGGTCAAGAAGACCGTGCTGGAGCTCGGCGGCAGCGACCCGTACGTCGTGCTGCCCTCGGCCGACGTCGAGAAGGCCGCGGCCACCGCCGTCACGGCGCGCGTCCAGAACAACGGCCAGTCCTGTATCGCGGCCAAGCGGTTCATCGTCCACGCCGACGTGTACGACACGTTCGCCGAGCACTTCACCGCCGGGATGCGCGCCCTCACCGTCGGCGACCCACTGGAGGAGTCCACCGACATCGGGCCGCTCGCCAGCGAACAGGGCCGCAGCGACCTGGAGGAGCTGGTCGACGACGCCGTCGAACGCGGCGCCACCGTCCTCTGCGGCGGCGGCCGGCCCGACAAGCTCGGCGCCGGCCTGGAGAACGGCTGGTTCTACAGCCCGACCGTGCTCGCCGGGATCACCCCCGCCATGCGCATCCACCGTGAGGAGACCTTCGGCCCGGTCGCCACGCTCTACCGGGTCGCCGACCTCGACGAGGCGGTGCACCTGGCCAACGACACGCCTTTCGGGCTCAGTTCCAACGTATGGACGCGGGACGTGGGGGAACAGGAGCGGTGCGCCCGCGATCTGGAGGCGGGCGGGGTCTTCTTCAACGGGATGACCGCCTCGCACCCGGCCCTGCCCTTCGGCGGGATCAAACGCTCCGGTTACGGGCGGGAGCTGGCCGGGCACGGCATCCGCGAGTTCTGCAACGCCACCACGCTCTGGTACGGCCCCGGGAAGGCCTGAGCCCCGGCCTTCCCGAGGACAGCCCCACCCGTGCGCCGTCACCCATGAGGAGACCTGCTCCGTGAGCGACACCCACACCCCGCCCGCCCTGTCCGACGAGGAACTCGCCGCACTGGACGCGCACTGGCGCGCCGCCAACTACCTCGCCGTCGGCCAGATCTACCTGATGGCCAACCCCCTCCTCACCCGGCCCCTCACCCCCGACGACATCAAGCCCCGGCTGCTCGGCCACTGGGGCACCTCGCCTGGGCTCAACCTCGTCCACACCCACCTCAACCGCATCGTCAAGGACCGGGGCATCGAGGCGCTCTGCGTCTGGGGCCCCGGCCACGGCGGCCCGGCGGTCCTCGCCAACGCCTGGCTGGAGGGCAGCTACTCCGAGACCTATCCCGACGTGCCCCGCGACACCGAGGGCATGGGCCGGCTCTTCAAGCAGTTCTCCTTCCCCGGCGGAGTGCCGAGCCATGTGGCGCCGGAGACGCCCGGCTCCATCCACGAGGGCGGCGAACTCGGCTACGCCCTCACCCATGCCTACGGTGCCGCGTTCGACCACCCCGATCTGCTGGTCAGCTGCGTGATCGGCGACGGCGAGGCGGAGACCGGACCGCTCGCCGCTTCCTGGCACGCGAACAAGTTCCTCGACCCGGTCCACGACGGGGCCGTCCTGCCGGTCCTCCACCTCAACGGCTACAAGATCGCCAACCCCACCGTCCTGGCGCGGCTGCCCGAGGACGAAGTCGACCAGCTCCTGCGCGGCTACGGCCACGACCCGCTGTACGTCACCGGCGAAAACCCGGCCACCGTCCACCGGGCCATGGCCGCCGCCATGGACACCGCCGTGGAGCGCATCGCCGCCCACCAGCGCGCGGCCCGCGAGGAAGGGGCCACCGAGCGCCCCCGCTGGCCCATGATCGTCCTGCGCACCCCCAAGGGCTGGACCGGCCCCAACGAGGTCGACGGCCTGCCCGTCGAGAACACCTGGCGCTCCCACCAGGTCCCCCTCTCCGGGGTCCGGGACAACCCCGAGCACCTGCGGCAGCTGGAGGCCTGGCTGCGCTCCTACCGCCCCGAGGAGCTGTTCGACACCGACGGCCGCCCCACCGAGCAGGTTCTCGCCTGTGTCCCCGAGGGGACGGCTCGGCTCGGCTCGACCCCGTACGCCAACGGCGGGCTGCTCCTGCGCGACCTGCCGGTCCCCGCCCTGGAGGACCACGCCGTACGCCTCGACAAGCCGGGCTCCACCTCCCACTCGCCGACCCAGGTGCTCGGCGGACTCCTGGCGGACATCATGGCCGCCACGGCCGAGCGCCGGGACTTCCGGGTGGTCGGCCCCGACGAGACCGCCTCCAACCGGCTCCAGGACCTCTACCGGGCGACCGGCAAGGCCTGGCAGGCGCAGACCCTGCCCACCGACGAACACCTCGCCCGCGACGGCCGGGTGATGGAGGTGCTCTCCGAACACCTCTGCCAGGGCTGGCTGGAGGGGTACCTCCTCACCGGACGCCACGGCCTCTTCTCCAGTTACGAGGCGTTCGCCCACATCGTCGACTCGATGGTCAACCAGCACATCAAGTGGCTGCGCACCTCGCGCCGGCTGCCCTGGCGGCGCCCCATCGCCTCCCTCAACTACCTGCTCACCTCGCACGTCTGGCGCCAGGACCACAACGGCTTCTCGCACCAGGACCCCGGGTTCGTCGACCACATCCTGAACAAGAGCCCCGAGGTCGTACGCGTCTATCTGCCGCCGGACGCCAACACCCTGCTCTCCGTGGCCGACCACGCGCTGCGCAGCCGGGACTACGTCAACGTGATCGTGGCGGGCAAGCAGCCGACCTTCGACTGGCTCACGATGGAGGAGGCCCGCGCCCACTGCGCCCGTGGGGCCGGGGCGTGGGAGTGGGCCGGGACCGAGGACGGCACCCGCGAGCCGGACGTGGTGCTCGGCTGCGCCGGGGACGTCCCCACCCAGGAGGTGCTGGCCGCCGCCGACCTGCTGCGCCGCCATCTGCCGGAGCTGGCCGTGCGGGTGGTCAACGTGGTCGACATCGCCCGGATGCTGCCGAACGAGGAGCATCCGCACGGCATGACGGACGCCGAGTACGACGCCCTGTTCACCCGCGACAAGCCGGTGATCTTCGCCTACCACGGCTATCCGTGGCTGATCCACCGGCTCGCCTACCGCCGGGCCGGCCACGCCGACCTGCATGTGCGCGGCTACAAGGAGGAGGGCACCACCACCACGCCGTTCGACATGGTGGTCCGCAACGACCTGGACCGCTACCGGCTGGTCATGGACGTCATCGACCGGGTGCCGGGGCTCGGCGTCCGCGCCGTCGCCGTACGCCAGGCGATGGCCGATGTGCGCACCCGCCACCACGCCTGGATCCGCGAGCACGGCGTCGACCTGCCCGAGGTGGAGGAGTGGAGCTGGGGCGGCTGAGGGATGCGGGGCGATCATGGGGGGTGTCCGCCTGCCCCCGCCCGCCGGAGAGCCTTACATGAAGCTGCGCTGCGCCGTGATCGAGGACTTCCAGTCCGCCGCCACCACCGTCGCCGACTGGTCGTCCGTCGCCGCCGACGTGGACGTCGTCACGTTCACCGAGCACCTGGGCAGTACGCAGGAAGTGGCGGCCGCCCTCGCGGAGTTCGATATCGTCGTCACCCTGCGCGAACGGGTCCTGTTCCCGGCGGAGGTGTTCGCGCGGCTGCCCCGGCTCCGGTTGCTGATCGCCTCCGGCATGCGCAACTCCGTGATCGACTTCGCCGCCGCCGAGCAGAACGGCGTCACCGTCTGCGGCACCGCCAGCTCCTCCACCCCGCCGGTCGAACTCACCTGGGCTCTGCTCCTGGGCCTCGCCCGCTCCATCGTTCCCGAGGCCAACGGCCTGCGCGCGGACGGGCCTTGGCAGTCCACCCTGGGCGCTGACCTGCACGGCCGGACGCTCGGTCTGCTGGGCCTGGGGAGGATCGGCAGCCGGGTCGCCCAGGTGGGCCGGGCCTTCGGCATGGAGGTGGTGGCCTGGAGTCAGAACCTCACGGAGGCACGCGCCCAGGAGGCCGGGGCAGAGCTAGCCGTGTCCAAGGAAGAGCTTCTGGAGGCAGGTGACTTCGTCTCCGTACACCTGGCACTGAGCGAGCGCACCCGGGGGCTCATCGGCGCCGCCGAGCTCGCCCGGATGCGCCCCACCGCCTACCTGGTCAACACCAGCCGGGCCGCAATCGTCGACCAGGACGCCCTGCTCGCGGCCCTGCACGCCGGGACCATCGCGGGGGCCGGGATCGACGTGTTCGACGTCGAGCCCCTCCCGGCCGGCCACCCGATGCGCACCGCCCCGCGGCTGCTGGCCACCCCGCACCTGGGGTACGTCTCGCGCGCCAACTACGCGACGTACTACGGCCAGGCGGTCGAGGACATCCGGGCGTTCCTCGACGGGGAGCCGGTCCGCCGCATCGGGTGAGGCCCCGGTGCGGCTCCGGCCGTCGTCAGAACCGCAGCGCCGCCGCGATCCGCCCGTGCTCGGCGAGCGAGTCGTCCTCGACGAACACCACATCGGCCCCGCCGTCCAGCGCCGCCTCGATCAACTCGTCCACGATGTCCTCGCGGACCTCCGGGTCCTCCGCCTGCGTGGTCCCCTCGGGGACCGGCTCCAGGTGTCCGTCGGTCACCCGGACGGTGGTCTGGTAGTGCTCCTCCACCGCGATCAGCCCCACCCGGCCCTCCCGGACGGCGGCCCACACCTCGTCCAGCCCGCCGGCGAACGCGTGTCCGCTGCGGGCGTTGTCGAGGCGCCTCTCGGCGTCGGCCGTGGTCTGCCGGGCCCCTTCCTCCAGGGCGGGCCGCAGCTCCTTGAGCACCTCCGCGGGCGGAAGGTCGGCCGGCGCGCCCCTGGCGACGCGTCCGACGGCCGCCTTCGAGCTCTCGCCGGTGTCGTCCAGCAGGGAGAGGGCGGGCGGCAGCCCCATCACGTACAGCGGACGCGGGTCGTCGGCCAGCACGGAGCGCAGCTTCTGGTCGACGGTACGGAAGAAGTTCCGCGTGTCCTCGTACGTGAACGTGCTCGGGGTGTCCCCGATCCGCTGCTCGCGCTGGGGGTTGGGTGCCTCCTTCGGCGCGGTCAGCGGGAATCCGCCCGTCTCCCGCACCTCGATGCCCCCGTCCGTGCCGTTCCACAGGGTGGCGTGGTCGGCGGCGACGGTGAGCGCCCAGTACGGACGCGCCTGCGCCTTCGCGGCGACGAGGTTGCGGGTGAGGTAGCTGTCGCTGAGCACCACCCGTTCGGGTGCGGTGCGCGGCAGCTGCCAGATCTGGTGCTCGTCGGCCGTGGCCAGGACGACCAGAGAGTCCAGGGCCCGGCGCGGGTCCACCTCGTCGACCGCCCGGTCCAGCTCGGCCCTGATGGCGGCGGCCGTCTCCCGGCTCACCTGCGGATCGGCGTCCAGGCGGTGGCCCGCCTCCGCCACCAGGTTGCGCAGCCGCACCGGGTCCTGGTTGTTGTCCGGGGCCGTGCGGTGGGTCGGCATGGTCAGGGACAGGGCCGGATAGGGCCGGGTCGCCCGCAGCTCCCGCAACAGTCCGGCGGTCAGGGCGTCCGTGTCCATCGTTCCCTCCCAGGGCTCGAACCCGCTCCCGTATGAAGCGGATGCTTCGACGAGTCAATTCATACCGTTTGATTCTAGGATGGGCGAGTTGGTGATCATTCTTCTCGTGCTCTTCTTCGCTCTTGATTGGACGGAATGTCCGTAAAAGCGCATCTCTTCTCGCACAGGGCCCGCGCCTTGTCGGTTCCCGCCGTGGCCCGCGACTCCGACACCACGAGCGAGGGCACCTCCAGCAGCGTGCGGACGCTCACGCCGGACCATGCCGATCACGAGGCATCGCCGTCCCCGCCCTCCGAGCCGGAGGGCTCGCCGTCCCCGGAGCAGAGCCTGCGCACCCGGAAGACCTTCGCCGCCGCCGAGACCGAACGCGTCCGGCGGGAGGCCGCCAAGCGGCTCGCGGGCGTCGAGGGCCGGTGCGACGAGGTCGCCGACGTCTCGGTGAGCGGCCTTCCCGCCACGGCGTCGGAGGAGGTCCGCAGCGCCCGCGTCCGGATCACCGGCCCTTCCCCCGGGTCGCCCAGGCCGAGCGCGGCCGAGGGGCGGCGCGGATGAGTGCCGCCGACGCGGTGACCGACTCGCTCAAGAAGATGCGCGCCGAATTCGGCGACCTGCCCGATGGCCGGCCGGCCGACTACATCCCGCAGCTGGGCCTCGCCGACCCCCAGGCCTTCGGGCTGGCCCTGGTCAGTATGGACGGGCACCGGTACAGCGCGGGCGAGGCCGACGTTCCCTTCACCCTCCAGTCGGTCTCCAAACCGTTCGTCTACGCCCTCGCGCTCTCCGTCCTCGGCCTCGACGAGGTGATCCGGTGGGTGGGCGCCGAGCCGAGCGGCGACGCGTTCAACGCCATCAGCCTCGAGCCCGGCACCGGCCGGCCCGCCAACGCGATGGTCAACGCCGGTGCCATCGTCACCACGGCCCTGATCCCCGACGCTCCCGACGAACCCGCCTTCGAACGCATCCTGCACTGCCTCGGGCGGTTCGCCGGGCGCGAACTGGACGTGGACGAGGAGGTGTTCACCTCGGAGTCGGTGACCGGTGACCGCAATCGGGCGCTCGCGTACCTGATCCGCTCCACCGGCACCATGCCGGTCGACCCGGTCCTGGCGGTGGACCGCTACTTCCGGCAGTGCGCGGTACGCGTCACCGCCCTCGACCTCGCCACGATGGCCGCGACGCTCGCGTACGGCGGGGTCAACCCGGTCACCCGTGAACAGGTCGTCACCGCGGAGGTCGCCGCGCGCGTGCTCGCCGTCATGGCCACCTGCGGCATGTACGACGGCTCGGGGGAGTGGCTCCTGCGGATCGGGCTGCCCGCCAAGAGCGGGGTCTCCGGCGGCCTCATCGCGGTCGGCCCCGCCCGCTTCGGCATCGCCACCTACAGCCCGCCGCTGGACACCACCGGTACGTCGGTACGCGGCCACGCCGCACTCGGCGCGCTCTCGGAGCGGTACGGACTCCACCTGATGCTCAACCCCGCGCTGCCCGGCTCCACCGTCAGCCTCGTCACCACCGCGGACGACCTGCCGTCCGCGCCTTCGGCCGACCACGAGAGAGCCCTTCACGAGAAGGTCGGCGTGGTCGTCGCGCAGGGGGCCATCGACTTCACGGCGGCCGAACGCGTGCTGTACGCGCTGGACGAATCGGGGCCCGATCGGAGCGGCTCCGTGGTCCTGGACCTGCACGACGTGACCTCCATCGACTCCGTAGCCCTGTCGATGCTGCACACCGGTCTCGCCCGGCTCTCCACCGACGGCCGGCGGGCGGCGGTCGTCGACCCGCGCGATCTGCTCGGCTCGCCGGACGTCGTACGGGAGGGCACCGGCCAGGACCTGCCGCGCTACGCCACCCGCGTGGCCGCGGTGGAGGGTTGCGCGCAGGCCCTGGCCGGGGAGGGCTGATCCGGGGCCGGGCCTACCAGATGGCGCCGACCCACTCGGGGTGGTCGATGAACGGGTTCCGGTTGTGCTGGAACCGCTCGAATATCACGTCGTTACGGCGCTTCTCGAAGGTGTCCGGCGGGTCCTCCTGGCTCCACTGCTTCAGCACGGACAGCTTGCCCATCTTCGGGGCGGAGCCGTTGTCCACCTGGTCGTTGGGTTCGAGGTCGGCGAAGGAGTCGTTGCCCTCGTAGCGCACGGCCATGTAGAGGATCATGCGGGCGACATCGCCCTTGACCGCGTCGCGCGGCTCGAAGGAGTCGCCGTCGGTGTAGTTGCCGGGCGCCTCGCCCAGTTGGCTGCCGCCGTTGTCGAAGTCCTTGTTGCCGCGTGCGGAGTTGACCGAGACGTCCTCGGGGCGCAGATGGTGGATGTCGGTGCCCGGGCCCGTGGCCGTACCGAAGTCGCCGTGCGACTTGGCCCAGACGTGCTCGCGGTTCCACTGGTCGGCGTTGCCGCCGTTGTCGTTCTTGGACTGCGAGCGGCCGGTGTAGAGGAGGATCACGTCGGAGGGGTTGGCGGGGTTCTCGTCGGTGGCTTTGAGCGCGTCCCAGACCTGACTGTAGGAGAGCTTGGTCTGGTCGCTGATGATCGTGTGCAGGGCGGCCTTGAGCTCCGGGCCGGTCTTACCGAGGGCGTCCTGGTAGTACGTGTCGTCGAGCGCGGCGGCGAGGGTGGCGGGGCGGTCGGACGGGGTGTCGGCGGCGGGTGCGGCTGCCGCGGTGCCCGCGAGGACGGCGACGGCGGCCGCGGTGGCCAGTGGACGCGCGTAGAACGGATGGCGACGGGACATGTGGGGTGTCCTCTCGAAACGCGGGCACCACGACGCCGGCCCTGGGTGGGGACGCTCGTCGGGGCGGCCGTGCGATGTGTGGTACGCGGGAGCCTTCCACACGCACCGTGGCTCGCGTGTGAACGCTGTGTACCTATCATGTGCAGGTCAAGGATCAGCCTGGTCGGGCCCCTGGAGCAGGAACGCTCCAGGGGCCGGGTGGCCGGCTACCCGGTGGCCCAGTCGCGCAGGGCCCGCACCGAGGCGAAGTCGGCGACGTTCTTGTCCAGGGGGTCGTCGGTGTACTGATGGATCCGCCAGGACGCCTCGATCCGGGGCTTTCCGGCGGAGACGTGGTCGGCGATCCACAGCCCGTCGCCCGCGTAGTCGCTCGTGTCGTGAGTACGCCAGAAGGCCCGGTTGCAGTAGAGGAGGACCCGGTGGCCGGGACGCTCCCGCTTCACCTCACGGATGAAGCGGTCCTTCTCCGCGCTGCTCGCGCGCGTCCCGCCGCCGGTCTGCTCCCAGTCGACGGCGAGCAGATCGCCCTCCTTCTCCGGGGTGTTGCTCAGGAAGTACGCCACCTGGTCCTTCACGTCCCCCGGCCAGAGGAAGTGGTAGAAGCCGACGACGCACTCGGCGTCCCGGGCCCGCTTCACCTGCGCGTCGAGACGTGGATTGACATAGGTGCGGCCCTCGGTGGACTTGATGAAGACGAAGTCGAGGTCATCCGTGTCGTAGGAGGGCTGATAGGCGCTGACGTCGACGCCGTGGAGCATGGGCACCGCCTCAAGAGATGAGAACCGACGTTCCGGTTCTGCCCGCTCCTCGTACGGCCCAATGACCGGTTCACTCTCCCGGGTGGCCCACGGGCTCCGGGGCCCTTCGGATGCGGCCCGGCCCGCGCGGCGCGAGAATTGCCGCATGGACGAGGAGGAGGAGGCGGCATGAGCGAAGACCCCGAATCCGTATCCGCGGCCGTGCCCCAGGCATCCGGCGTCACCCCCGACCGGCTCCTGCACACGGGCGCGAGCGAGCGGCCGAGCGCGGAGGACGTGGTGCTCGCCTCCGGGCGGGATCTGACACCCGAGACCCTGGAGTGGGCGCGGCGCAAGCTGGCCGACGAGGGGCGTTCCGCCCTCGACAGACAGTTGCCCTGACAGAGCCCCCGGCCCCGCCCGGAGACCGGGCGGGGGATGCCCGGCAGGCCGGGAGGCAGGGCGATACGACCGAGGGGCCGGGGAGCGTGTGGGGCGCCCCCGGTTCCTCGGTTAGCCTGAGTGACATATGAACCGTTTGACGACCTCACAGGGCGCTTTCGAGCTTGCCCGCTTCCCCGAGCACCCGAGCGATCCCTTCCGGGCATGGGACGCCGCCGACGAATACCTGCTCCGCCAGCTGACGGATCCCGAGACGGGCCCCGTCGACCTCACGGGCACGGTCGCCGTCGTGGGGGACCGGTGGGGTGCCCTGGCCACCGCGCTGGCCGCCCACCGGCCCGTCCAGATCAGCGACTCCTACCTGGCCCGGCGCGCCACCCAGGCCAACCTGGACCGCAACGGCCTGGACCCGGACGCCGTGACGCTGCTGTCCTCGCGCGACACCCCGCCGGACCGGATCGACGTGCTGCTGGTCCGGGTGCCGAAGTCCTTGGCGTTCCTGGAGGACCAGCTGCACCGGCTCGCCCCCGCTCTCCACGCGGGCACGGTGGTCATCGGCACCGGCATGGTCAAGGAGATCCACACCTCGACCCTCAAGCTCTTCGAGCGGATCGTCGGGCCGACCCGCACCTCCCTCGCGGTGCGCAAGGCGCGGCTCATCTTCAGTACCCCGGACCCCGAGCTCACGCGTACGCCGAGCCCGTGGCCGTACCGCTACGAGCTGTCCGGTGACGTGGGCCCGGTCGCCGGCCGTACCGCCGTCAACCACGCCGGGATCTTCTGCGCCGAGCGCCTGGACGTCGGTACCCGCTTCTTCCTGAAGCACCTGCCCACCCGCGGCGGATCCGTCAAGGTCGCCGACCTCGGCTGCGGTAACGGTGTCCTCGGTCTCTCCGCGGCGCTCGCCAACCCCGACGCGCACGTCACATTCGTCGACGAGTCGTACGGGGCCGTCGCCTCCGCCGAAGAGACGTTCCGCCTGGGCGCACCGGAGGGCGCGAAGGCGGACTTCCTGGTGGGCGACGGACTCGCGGACCTCGCCCCGGGCAGCCTGGACCTGGTGCTCAACAACCCGCCGTTCCACTCCCACATGGCGACGACCGACGCCACCGCCCGCACGATGTTCGTCAGCGCGCGCACCGCGCTGCGGCAGGGCGGCGAACTCTGGGTGGTGGGCAACCGGCACCTCTCGTACCACACCCACCTGCGCCGGATCTTCGGCAACTGCACCACCGTCGCCGGCGACCCGAAGTTCGTGGTCCTGCGAGCCGTCAAGCGCTGACGGCGAACCGTGGTCGTCCGGGCCCTTCCGGATTCTTGCAACACGTTCTACTGTGTGCGCCGCCGCACACGGGCGACGCAGACGCGAGCATCCGGAGGGGCCGTGCACCTGGAATACACGCCTGAGCAACAGCAGTTGCGCACCGAACTGCGCGACTACTTCGCCGGTCTGGTCCCCGACAACTCCTACGCCCGCTACGCGGAACCCGCCGCCCAGAAGCGCTTCTACCGCGAGACGGTCCGCCGGCTAGGCACCGACGGCTGGCTGGGAGTGGGCTGGCCCGAAGAGTACGGCGGCCGGGGGCTCACGCCCATGGAACAGTTCGTCTTCTTCGACGAGGCGGCCCAGGCCGGCGTCCCGCTGCCGCTGATGGCCCTGAACACGGTCGGGCCCACGATCATGCAGTTCGGCACCGACGAGCAGAAGACGTACTTCCTGCCGAAGATCCTCGCCGGCGAGATCGACTTCGCGATCGGCTACAGCGAACCGGACGCGGGCACCGACCTCGCCGCCCTCAAGACCCGCGCGGTCCGCGACGGGGACGCGTACATCGTCGACGGCCAGAAGATCTGGACCACCAACGGCGACACCGCCGACTGGGTCTGGCTCGCCGTGCGCACGGACCCCGAGGCCCCGCCGCACAAGGGCATCACCATGCTCCTGGTCCCCACGAGCGACCCCGGCTACTCCTGCACCCTGATCAACACGCTCGCCTCGCACGACACCACGGCCGGCTACTACGAGAACGTCCGCGTTCCCCTCACCCACCGCGTCGGCGAGGAGAACAAGGGCTGGCGGCTCATCACCAACCAGCTCAACCACGAACGCGTCACCCTCGCCGCCCACGGCACCATGGCGGTACGCGCCCTGCACAACGTCCAGTGCTGGGCGGCCGACACCAAGCTCACCGACGGCCGCCGCGTCATCGACCTCAGCTGGGTCCGCACCCGGCTCGCCCGCACCCACACCCGCCTGGACGCCATGAAGCTGCTCAACTGGCAGATGGTCTCGGCCCTCCAGGACGCGACCCTCACCCCGCAGGACGCCTCGGCGGTCAAGGTCTACGGCTCCGAGGCCCGCCGCGACGCCTACGCCTGGCTGATGGAGATCGTCGGCTCGGCGGGCCCCCTGAAGGAGGGCTCCGCCGGCGCGGTACTCCACGGTGAACTGGAACGCGGCTACCGGTCGGCGGTCATCTTCACCTTCGGCGGCGGCAACAACGAGATCCAGCGCGAGATCATCTCCTGGATCGGGCTGGGGATGCCACGCGTGCGGCGGTGAGCCTGTGTGACTACCGGCTTTGGTCGACCCATCCTGAGGGCCAGTTGTCAGCCCAGTGCTCCGGTCGTGCCTTGGCGGGGGGCGTCCCGGCCGTGCGCGGCGGCTCCAGCACCCTGCGCAGCGCCGAGACGTGCGTCTGGATCACCTTGTTCGCGCGGAGTGGGGCGTCGTCCTCGTACAGGGCGTCCAGCAGGCTGTGCATGGAAACCCACTGACGCCGACGCAGGGCCGGAACGCGCAGAAGAGCTCGCCGTTGTGGGGAGCCCAGTGGAACGGCGGCTCCGTTAGGCCGGGCCGTCACCCCGTTGAGCAGAGTGAAATCCAGCTCGCCGACCGCCTCGTCAGCAGGCATCTGTCGTTCCCTGTTCCGATCCGATCAAGGATCTTAAGATGCTACTTGGCGTCATATGACCTATACGCTTACCGCTTTCCGCACGGTCGTTGACCGCACCGCCGAGCCTTGTCATCAGGGGAAGCACGCGCTTCGTCCAGGACAAGGGAGGACGACGTTCTCGTCGTACGAGGTCGAACGCGATGGCCACCGCACGCGGGAACCGGTCGTAGTTGCTCCCATGCGTCTGCGCCCCGGCACCGTGATTCCGCTCCGCTCTGCCCGCGTCGCCGGCGCCGACATGCCCGATGGCACACGGGACCGGCCGGAGGGTTCGAGGAGCCCGGGGGGCGCCCGCGCCCCTCGCTCGCCCCGCCCCGCCCCGCCCCGCCCCATGGGATGATGGCGGAGTGACGCTGGAGGACCTCGTCCGGCTCCGCCGGGCCCGTGACCGGATGGACCGCGACTACGCGGAGCCGCTGGACGTGCCGGCGCTGGCGCGCGGCGCGCTCATGTCGCCGGGCCATTTCTCCCGCAGCTTCCGTGCCGCGTACGGCGACACCCCCTACAGCCACCTCATGACCCGCCGGATCGAGCGGGCCAAGGCGCTGCTGCGCCGCGGGGACCTGTCGGTGACGGAGGTCTGCTTCGCCGTCGGGTGTACGTCGCTGGGGTCGTTCAGCTCCCGTTTCACCGAGCTGGTCGGCGAGAGCCCCAGCGCCTACCGGGCGCGCTCCCACGAGGAGGGGGCGGCCATTCCGGCCTGTGTCGCCAAGATCCACACACGACCGGTCAGGAATGGAGAAGCGAAACCTCCACCCCCGCCCGTAGCGTGAAGCACATGGAAATCAAGCTCGCACAGACCTTCATCGCCGTCGACGACCACGACAAGGCGCTCGCCTTCTACCGGGACGTCCTCGGTCTGGAGGTACGCAACGACGTCGGGTTCGAGGGGATGCGCTGGGTGACGGTCGGCTCCCCGGCGCAGCCGGAGGTGGAGATCGTCCTCGAACCGCCGCTCGCCGACCCCAACGCCCCGGCCGCGGACCGGCAGGCCATGGCCGAACTGCTCGCCAAGGGCCTGCTCCGTGGCGTGATCTTCTCCACCGACGACGTCGACGCCACCTTCGAGCGCATCCGCGCCGCGGGCGGCGAGGTGCTGCAGGAGCCGATCGACCAGCCGTACGGCGTCCGCGACTGCGCCTTCCGCGACCCGGCCGGCAACATGCTGCGCTTCAACCAGCCGCGCAAGGGCTGATCTCACCGATGCCCCGGTTCCGCTGCCGAGCGGACCGGGGCGGCGAGAATAGAACGTTCCGTCCGAACCTGGTGAGACCGAGCCGGGGCCGCCGCCGGCGTGCGTGGAGCGGCGGTCCCGCGCAACAGATGGAGAGACGATGAGCAAGGCCGAGAGAACCGGACCGCGGTCGCCCGCGCAGCCGGTAGCCGACAGCCACGAAGTGATCCGTGTGCACGGGGCGCGCGAGAACAACCTCAAGGATGTCGACATCGAGATCCCGAAGCGCCGGCTGACGGTGTTCACCGGGGTCTCCGGCTCCGGCAAGAGTTCTCTGGTGTTCAACACGATCGCCGCGGAGTCGCAGCGGCTGATCAACGAGACCTACAGCGCCTTCGTCCAGGGCTTCATGCCGACGCAGGCGCGTCCCGAGGTCGACGTACTCGAAGGGCTGACGACGGCGATCATCGTCGACCAGCAGCGGCTGGGCGCCGACCCCCGCTCCACGGTCGGCACCGCCACCGACGCCAACGCGATGCTGCGCATCCTCTTCAGCCGGCTCGGAAAGCCCCACATCGGCTCGCCCAACGCGTTCTCCTTCAACGTGGCCTCGATCAAGGCCAGCGGCGCGATCACCGTGGAGAGGGGTGCCGGCACGAAGACGGAGAAGCAGACCTTCACCCGTACCGGCGGGATGTGCGTCCGCTGCGAGGGCCGGGGCACGGTCACCGACATCGACCTCACTCAGCTGTACGACGACACCAAGTCGATCGCCGAGGGCGCGTTCACCATCCCCGGCTGGAAGTCGGACAGTTGGTGGACTGTGCGGACCTATGCCGAGTCGGGCTTCCTCGACCCGGACAAGCCGATCCGCGAGTACACCAAGAAAGAGATGCAGGACTTCCTCCACCGGGAGCCGACCAAGGTGAAGGTCGAGGGAGTCAACCTCACCTTCGAGGGGCTGATCCCCAAGATCCAGAAGTCCTTCCTCTCCAAGGACAAGGAGGCGATGCAGCCGCACATCCGCGCCTTCGTGGAGCGCGCGGTCACCTTCACCACCTGTCCGGAGTGCGAGGGCAGCCGGCTCAGCGAGGGCGCCCGGTCGTCGAAGATCAAGAAGATCAACATCGCCGACGCCTGCGCAATGCAGATCAGTGACCTGGCCGACTGGGTGCGCGAGCTGGACGAGCCCTCGGTGGCACCGCTGCTCAGCGCGCTGCTGGGGACCCTCGAATCGTTCGTGGAGATCGGCCTCGGCTACCTCTCCCTCGACCGGCCCTCGGGCACCCTGTCGGGCGGTGAGGCGCAGCGCGTCAAGATGATCCGCCACCTCGGCTCCTCGCTCACCGATGTCACGTACGTCTTCGACGAGCCCACCATCGGGCTGCACCCGCACGACATCCAGCGGATGAACGACCTCCTGCTGCGGCTGCGGGACAAGGGCAACACCGTTCTCGTCGTGGAGCACAAGCCGGAGGCGATCGCCATCGCCGACCACGTCGTCGACCTCGGCCCCGGGGCCGGCAGCGCGGGCGGCACCGTCTGCTTCGAGGGCACCGTCGAGGGGCTGCGGGCCGGCGGAACTCTCACCGGCCGCCACCTGGATGACCGGGCCGTCCTCAAGGAGAAGGTCCGAACGCCCTCCGGCGCGCTGGAGATCCGCGGCGCGTCCGCGCACAACCTGCGGGACGTCGACGTCGACGTCCCGCTCGGGGTGCTCTGCGTGGTCACCGGAGTAGCGGGCTCCGGCAAGAGCTCCCTCATCCACGGGTCGATTCCCGCCGGCGAGGACGTGGTCTCCATCGACCAGGGCGCGATCCGTGGTTCGCGCCGCAGCAACCCGGCTACGTACACCGGACTGCTCGACCCGATCCGCAAGGCGTTCGCCAAGGCCAACGGCGTGAAGCCCGCCCTGTTCAGCGCCAACTCCGAGGGCGCCTGCCCGACCTGCAAGGGTGCCGGTGTCATCTACACCGACCTGGCGATGATGGCGGGCATCGCCACCGTCTGCGAGGAGTGCGAGGGCAGGCGGTTCGAGGCCTCGGTGCTCGACCACCACCTCGGCGGCCGCGACATCAGCGAGGTGCTCGCGATGTCGGTGGACGAGGCGGAGACGTTCTTCGCCGAGAGGGACGCCCGCACCCCCGCCGCGCACAAGATCCTCACCCGTCTCTCGGACGTCGGGCTCGGCTACCTCAGCCTCGGACAGCCGCTCACCACGCTTTCCGGCGGCGAGCGTCAGCGGCTGAAGCTGGCCACCCACATGGGCGAGAAGGGCGGTGTGTACGTCCTCGACGAGCCGACCACCGGTCTGCACCTGGCCGATGTGGAGCAGTTGCTCGGGCTGCTGGACCGGCTGGTGGAGTCCGGGAAGTCGGTGATCGTCATCGAGCACCACCAGGCGGTCATGGCGCACGCGGACTGGATCATCGACCTCGGCCCCGGGGCCGGGCACGACGGCGGCCGGATCGTCTTCGAGGGCACCCCGGCCGACCTGGTCGCCGACCGCTCCACCCTCACGGGCGAGCATCTCGCGGCGTACGTCGGGGGCTGACGGGGAGCGTCGTACGGGGCCGGGGGCGAGGTCTTCCCCGGCCCCGGGCGCGTCGCGGCGTACGCTCACAGGCCCACCCGCTCACCCCCCCCGCGACCCGGGTCGCCAGGACGGGCAGCGGAACCGCCGACCACGGCCGGATCCACTTCGACGACCTCCAGCGGGAGCGCCGCCGCTACAGCCCCAGCCTGAGCTACGCACGGAACCGCTGCTGTACGCGGCGGCCGTCCCCGGCGGCTGCTACGGACCGGGCGGCCGCTTCGGACTCGTCGGCCCGACCGCCCCGGCCCGCACCACCCGCCGCGCCCTCGACCGCGCCGCCAACGCCCGGCTCCGGGCCGCCGCCGAGCGGCTGACGGGGTCTCCCTGCCCGCCAACGTGTCCTGACCGGCCGGGTGAGCCTCGCTCAGGACGGCCGGTCGCGGTTGAGCCACGAGGGGATCTCGGGAACATCCGCATCCCACGCCCGCGGCGGCTCAGGCTCCGGCGGAGGCCGCACGGGGCGGCGCCGCACGGGCGGAGGCGGCTGCACCGGTTGCGGTTCGGGGACGGTCTGCGGCTCGGGCTCGGGCTCGGGCTCCGCCTTCGGCGCGGCGCTGTCGTACAGCTCCTCCATCACCGTGAACCGGCAGTGGAAGCTCTGCCAGGCCCCGTCCAGGACCAGCACGAACCCGTCGCGCTCCCGGTAGAGCCTCCGGCGCTTCGGGCTGGCCGGATGCACCGGCTTGTACGCCTGGGCCCGCTGCCGCAGGACCTCCAGCGCCTCCTCGCGCGTGCCGTCCACCTGGTCCATGACACCCGACGACCAGACCCGGCGCTGGCCGCCGAGCCCGACGTTCTGCTCCACCAGCAGTCCCCATCTGGGCATGATTCCCCCGCTCGTCGATCGCTCCACCGTGCCGCGACGGCCCTCCGCCGTGAAGGGGCCCGCGGTCCTGCCATTGTTCCTGATCTTGTTGCGCGCCCTGACACCACCCGTACGCCCACACGTTGTACGGCAGCGCCGCCCCGCCGCGTACCGACTCCGCCAGGAGGCCGCCATACTGGACGGGCCGCGGAGGGCGCAGCGGTAGCAGCGGGGATCGACGGGGGCGGGAAACGGCAGATGGCGGACACCAGGCTGGTCCAGAGCCGGTACCGGCTGCTCGACCTGATCGGGCGCGGCGGCATGGGCGAGGTATGGCGGGCGCGCGACGAGTCGCTGGGCCGCCAGGTCGCCGTCAAATGCCTCAAGCCCATGGGCCCCCAGCACGACCAGACGTTCACCCGCATCCTGCGCGAACGCTTCCGCCGCGAGGCCCGGGTCGCCGCCTCCCTCCAACATCGGGGCGTCACCGTCGTCCATGACTTCGGCGAGCACGAAGGCGTCCTCTACCTCGTCATGGAGCTGCTGGACGGGCACAACCTGAGCCAGCTCCTGGAGGAGAACCAGCAACGCCCGCTCCCCGTCGACCAGGTCGTCGACATCGCCGTACAGGTCGCCGACGCGCTCGGCTACACCCATCGGCAGGGCATCGTCCACCGTGACCTGAAGCCCGCCAACATCATGCGGCTGGCCGACGGCACGGTGAAGATCTGCGACTTCGGCATAGCGCGCCTCGGCCACGACATCGGCGTCACCTCGCGCCTCACCACCACCGGCATCGCCATGGGCACCCCGCACTACATGTCGCCCGAGCAGATCGGCGGGAAGGAGGTCGACCACCGCAGCGACCTCTACTCGCTGGGCTGCGTGCTGTACGAGATCGCCACCGGCGTACCACCGTTCGACCTGGACGACGCCTGGGCCGTACTCGTGGGGCACCGCGACACCCAGCCCGAACCGCTGCGCACCCACCGCGCCGAACTGCCCGGCTTCTTCGACCGCGTCGTCCTCGACCTGCTGGCCAAGGCCCCCGACGAGCGGCCCGCCGACGCGAGCGACCTGCGCCGCCGCATCGCGCTCGGCCGCACCGGTGAGCAGCAGGCGCCGGGGCCCTCCTCCTTGTCGGCGGGCCTCTCCGGCGCGCACCACACGCCGGCATCCGCTGTCCCGCGGCCCCAGCCCGAACTGCCCGCCTGGACGCGGAACATGACCTCCGGGCCCCGGGCGACCGGCTCCCTGAACCGGGGAGCCGGCCTCCCCGGCCCCGCCGCGGGACTGACGGGCCGGTGGACCACCGCGACGCGTGCCGCCACCGCCACGCCACCCGGCACCGACAGCTCCACCGGCGTCCCGCCCGCCCGGCTCGCCCCCACGCCCGAGCTGCTCGCCGCGCTCGCCGGCCGCCACAGCTCCGGCGTCGACCTGGGGCGTCTGGGCCGCTGGGAGGAGGCGGGCGACGTGCACCGCGCGGTCGCCGCCCAGCGCGAGAGCGTCCTCGGCCCGGACCATCCGGACACCCTCGCCAGCCGTCACGAGGTCGGCCTCACCCTCAGCCGCACCGGCCGGGCCGCCGACGCGCTGCGCGAGTTCGGCCAGGTCGCCGCGGGCCGCGAACGCACCCTGGGCCCCGACCACCCGCAGACCCTCGCCGCCCGGCAGGAGACGGCCCACGTCCTCGGGCAGCTCGGCCGCTACTTCGAAGCCCACCAGGTGTACGCGGCGGTCCTCGCCGCCCGGGAACGTTCCCTGGGCCCCGACCACCCGGAGACCCTGCGCTGCCGCCACCACCTCGCCCTCAACCTCAGCCGCCTCGGCCGGCCCGAGGAGTCGTGGCAGCTGGCCCGTCAGGTGGCCGACGACCGGACCCGGCTGCTCGGCGCGACCCACCCCGACACGCTCGCCACCCGATACGAAGTCGCCTACATCCTCGGCCGGCTGGGGCGCTGGGCGGAGGCACTGGAGACCTACCAGGACGTCGCCCGGGTCCGTGCCGCCACCCTCGGCCCCGACCACCCCGCCACCCTCGCCGCCCGCTACGAGGCGGGCATCAGCCTCGGCCGGCTCGGCCGCAGCGCGGAGGCCCTGGAGCTCTACCGCACCCTGGTCGCCGACCGTACGCGGGTGGGCGGCCCGTCCGACGCCGAGACGCTGCGCGCCCGTCACGGTCTGGGCGTCAACCTGGGCCGGATGGGCCACTGGGAGGAGGCGGTCACCGAGGCGCGTGAGGTGTGCGCGATCCGGGAGAGCACCCTCGGCCCCGACCACCCGGACACCGTGCTCAGCCGCCGTGAGGTCGCCGTGGCCCTGGGGTGGCTCGGCCGGTGGGCCGAGGCCCTCATCGCGTACCGGCAGGTCGCCGAGGCGCGCGGCCGGGGCCTTGGCCCCGACCACCCCGAGACCCTGGCCGCCCGCCACGACGAGGCGCACTGCCTGGAGCGGCTCGGGCGCAAGGAGGAGTCCGCCGAGCTGTTCCGCACCCTCGCCGCACACCGCGCCCAGAACGCGCTGCCGCCGCACTGATCACGGCCTCGGCCTGCGGCTACGGGCCCGGGACCGTCGGCCGGGACACGGCCGTGCCGGACCTCTGGCCGGAACGCGGCCCCCGTGTTACGAAGGTGCATGCCCGCACCCGAGCCGTCCGCATCCCCGTCGCCCGCACCCCAGCCCGGCGCGCCCTCCCTGGACCGCTATGACGCCGTGATCGTGGGCGGCGGCCACAACGGTCTGGTCGCCGCCGCCTACCTCGCCCGCGCCGGACAGTCCGTCCTCGTCCTGGAGCGCCTGGACACCACCGGGGGAGCGGCCGTCTCGACCCGCCCCTTCGCCGGTGTCGACGCCCGCCTCTCGCGCTACTCCTACCTGGTCTCGCTGCTGCCGCAGAAGATCGTCCGCGACCTCGGCCTCGACTTCGCCGTACGCAAGCGGACCGTGTCCTCGTACACCCCGGCGCTGCGCGACGGACGTCCCACCGGACTCCTCATCGGCGGCGACCGCACCCGGGAGTCGTTCGCCGCGCTGACCGGGGGAGGGCGGGAGCACGAGGCGTGGCAGCGCTTCTACGCCATGACGCAGCGCATCGCCGAACGGGTCTTCCCCACCCTCACCGAACCGCTGCCCGCACGGGACGCGCTGCGGGCCCGGATCGATGACGCGGACGCCTGGCGGACGCTGTTCGAGGAGCCCATCGGGGTGGCCGTCGAGCGGAACTTCACCGACGACCTGGTGCGCGGCGTGGTGCTCACCGACGCCCTGATCGGCACCTTCGCCGACGCCCACGACGCCTCACTGCTCCAGAACCGGTGTTTCCTCTACCACGTGATCGGCGGCGGGACCGGTGACTGGGACGTCCCCGTCGGCGGCATGGGCGCCCTCACCGACGCCCTCGCCGAAGCCGCCAGGGCGGCGGGCGCCGAGATCCGCGTACGGCACGAGGCGACCCGGATCGAAACGGACGGCACCCACGCCGAGATCACCGTGCGCACACCCGACGGCGAACACGTCGTCGCCGCCCGCCGGGTGCTGGTCAACGCCTCCCCGCAGGCGCTCGCCGCCCTCCTCGGTGGTCCCCCGCCGCCGCCCGCCGAGGGCGCCCAGCTCAAGGTGAACATGCTGCTCACGCGCCTCCCGCGGCTCCGCGACCGGTCTGTGGACCCCCGGCAGGCGTTCGCCGGAACGTTCCACATCGCCGAGGGGTACGGGCAGTTGGCCGACGCCTACCGGGACGCGGCGGCCGGCCGGCTGCCCGCGGCCCCGCCGTCCGAGATCTACTGCCACTCGCTGACCGACCCCTCGATCCTCGCCCCCGACCTCGCCGCGCGCGGCTACCAGACCCTCACCCTCTTCGGACTCCATGCCCCGGCCCGGCTCTTCACGGCTGACAACGACGGCGCCCGCGCCGCCCTGCTGAAGGCCACCCTCGCCGAACTGGACGCCCACCTGGAGGAGCCGGTCACCGACTGCCTGGCCCTCGACGAGAGAGGTGAACCCTGTATCGAGGCCAAGACCCCCCTCGACCTCGAACGCGATCTCCGGCTGCCCGGCGGCCACATCTTCCACCGCGACCTCTCCTTCCCGTACGCGAGCGAGACGACCGGCCGGTGGGGCGTGGAGACCGCCCACGCCAACGTCCTGCTCTGCGGGGCGGGCGCGGTGCGCGGCGGCGGGGTCAGCGGAGTGCCCGGCCACAACGCGGCGATGGCGGCCCTGGGCGGGTGATGGACGCGCATCAGCGCAGGTGCCGGCGTTCGACGGCGGCGGCGATGGCCGTGTGACCCGCGGGTCCCGGGTGCAGACCGTCACCGCTGTCGTACGCCGGCGGCAGCCGGGAGGAGCGGCAGATCCGGGCGCGACGCCATGGCCGCGCCGGCGCCCCGAGCGTGACAGCCCGCCACGCGCAGCGTCGCCCGCCCAGCCGCTCAGTCGGCCGACAGCACCCAGCCCGTCGCCGCGATCCGCCCCGCGTCCCGGGGCCGGTCGGAGGCGAAGACCGTGACGCCGCCGTCCCGCACGGTAAGGGAGTCCACGTACGCGCCGCGCCCCACGTACAGCTGGTCCGTGGTGTAGCGCCACCGCAGTTGCACTCCCTTGCCGCGCCAGGGCGACAGGTCCGCCTCCAGCCGGTGCCACGCCCGCCCCGACCACCCGGAGACCCAGCCCTCCGGGTGCGATCGCGGCTCCGGGCGGTGATGGCCGGGGCCGGGGCTCACGGTGGTGAACGGCACCGGCTGCCACTCCTGGCCCGCCGACACCTCCAGCACCAGCCGGTCGGAGCCGGGTTCGGTGTCCCACCACAGGGCGCACTCCAGCCGGGAGCGCGCGGAGGCCAGACGGATCACGGGCAGGGTGAGCGTGGCGGTCGACGCGCTCGCCATCCCGGAGAACCAGGCCGTCCGCCCCCGCTCCGGCCGGACCGGGACGGCCCGGGCCAGCTGGTTGGCGGTGGCCACCCGGGGTGCGCTGCCCGAGCGCCAGCTCCGTACGGGGTGGACCGAGTTGCCCAGCACGACGAGGAACGTGTCGGTCGACGGGTCGAGCACCAGGCTGGTCCCGGTGAACCCGGTGTGGCCCGCCGTGCGCGGGGTGGCCATCGCGCCCATGTACCAGTGCTGGTAGAGCTCGAAGCCGAGGCCGTGCTCGTCGCCGGGGAATGCTGTGTTGAAGTCGGTGAAGAGGAGGTCGACCGAATCCTCCGACAGGATGCGGGACCGGCCGTAGACGCCCCCGTTGAGAAGCGTCCGGGCGAGGACCGCCAGGTCCCAGGCGCAGGAGAACACCCCGGCGTGGCCCGCCACCCCGTCCAGGCTGTAGGCGTTCTCGTCGTGCACCTCACCCCAGACGAGGCCGCGTTCGAGGCCGGACCACGGCAGCCGGGCGTCCTCGGTGGCCGCGATCTTCGGCTTCCAGGAGGCGGGCGGGTTGTAGCGCGTGCGGTGCATGCCGAGCGGAGCAGTGATCTCGTCGCGGAGCAGGACATCCAGAGTGCGACCGGTGATCTGTTCCAGGATCAGTTGCAGCGAGATCAGGTTGAGGTCGGAGTAGAGATAGGCGCTGCCGGGTGCGCTCGCCGGGACCTCGTTCCAGAGCATCCTGAGCTTCCCCTCCCGGGTCGGCTCCTGGTAGAGCGGGATCCAGGACCGGAAACCCGAGGTGTGCGTGAGCAGCTGACGGACCGTGATGTCCTGCTTGCCGCCGCCCGCGAAGTCGGGGAGGTACGAGGTCACAGTGGCCCCCAGATCCAGCGCGCCGCGCTCGATCTGCTGCACGGCCAGGATCGACGTGAACAGCTTGGAGATCGAGGCCAGGTCGAAGACGGTGTCCGCGGCCATCGCGATCTGCTGCTCCGCCGGGAACTCCACCCCGGTGTCCGTCGTCTCGTCGTACGCCGCGTAGCGCACCGCCTGGCCGATCGGCCGGTGCAGCGCCACCGTGCCGCCCCGCCCGGCGAGCAGTACCGCGCCCGCGTACCACGGGTGCTTGGGGGAGTCGGCGAGGTACGCCTCCGCGTCCCGTACCAACTGCTCCAGCGGCCCCTGGAGCAGCCCGGCGCGTGTGGCGCTCCCGCGCCGCAGCGTGGGCCGCCGCCGTACCCCTGACCCCATGCTCGCTCCCGCCTCCGCCCCCGCCGGGCCCGTACCCGGCGCGGCCCGTTCGGCCGCCCCGGCCAGGGGGATCGGCGCCAGGGCGAGCGCGCCGCCCAGCGCCAGTATCCCGCCGCCCAGCCGTCGGCGGCCGATGCCGCTCCCGGTGGCGCCGCCTTCCGGGAGAACGCCTGCTGCCGTGTCCCCGTTCTCCGCCGCGTACCCGGTCATCCGCAACCCCTTCCCGTGCCCCAAGCTGCCCCCGGGAGCCGAGCCCGCGAGCGCCCCGGCGCGAAAGTAATTTCCGAAATCTCGCCGAGCAGTGAAAGTTCCTGCCGCCGCAGAGATTACTGTCGCCCCCGCCGTCCCGTACGCCTCCGGACCCGCAAAGAATCTGACGCCGCATCAAAAAATCTCTTCCCTCGTCCGTCCGGCTGCGGCATCCTGCGGCCCATGGAGACGGAGCTGAGCAGAGAACTGGGCATCGAGCACGCCATCTTCGGCTTCACGCCGTTCCCCGCCGTCGCGGCGGCCATCAGCAGAGCCGGCGGATTCGGCGTGCTCGGCGCGGTCCGCTACACCGACCCGCAGGAGCTGGCCCGCGACCTCGACCGGCTGGACGAGCTCGCCGACGGCAAGCCGTACGGCCTCGATGTGGTCATGCCGGCCAAGAAGGTCGAAGGGGTCACCGAGGCCGACGTCGAGGCGATGATCCCGGACGCGCACCGGGGGTTCGTCCAGGAGCTCCTCACCCGCTACGGCGTGCCCGGACTCGCCGAGGGGGAGGCGTCCGGCTGGCGCATCACCGGCTGGATGGAGGAGGTCGCCCGGGGCCAGCTCGACGTGGCCTTCGACCATCCGATCAAGCTCCTCGCCAACGCCCTCGGCTCCCCGCCCGCCGATGTCATCGAGCGCGCCCACGCCCACGGGATCCTCGTCGCCGCCCTCGCCGGAAGCGCCGAACACGCCCGTCGGCACGCCGCTGCGGGCATCGATGTCGTCGTGGCTCAGGGGTACGAAGCGGGCGGCCACACCGGCGAGATCGGCTCGATGGTGCTCGTCCCCGAAGTCGTGGAGGCTGCCGCCCCGCTGCCCGTGCTCGCCGCCGGAGGCATCGGCAGCGGCGAGCAGGCCGCCGCCGGGCTCGCCCTCGGAGCCGAAGGCGTCTGGCTCGGCTCCCTCTGGCTCACCACCGAGGAGGCCGACCTCCACTCGGCCGCCCTCACCCGCAAGCTGCTCGCCGCGGGCTCCGGCGACACCGTCCGCTCCCGCGCCCTCACCGGGAAACCCGCGCGCCAGCTCCGTACCGCGTGGACCGACGCCTGGGACGACCCGGCCGGGCCCGGCACCCTGCCCATGCCGCTCCAGGGCCTGCTGGTCGCGGAAGCCGTCTCCCGGATCCAGAAGTACGAGGTCGGAGAACTGCTCGGCACCCCCGTCGGGCAGATCGTCGGCCGGATGACCAGCGAACGCAGCGTGCAGCAGGTCGTCGACGACCTGACGCGCGGCTTCGAACGGGCCGTCACCCGCATCAACCGCATCGCCGGAAGGAGCGCCACGTGAACCAGCCGCCCAACGGCTTCTGGGCCCAGGCCGCCGCCGACCCCGACCGCATCGTCCTCGTCGCGCCCGGCGGCGAGGAGTGGAGCGCGGGCCGGCTGCACGCCGACGCCAACCGCATGGTCCACGCGCTGCGCGCGGCCGGGATGAGCGAGGGCGACGCGTTCGCCGTTGTCCTGCCCAACGGCACCGAGCTGCTCACCGCCCACCTCGCGGCCTCCCAGGCAGGCTTCTACCTGGTGCCGGTCAACCACCACCTCGTCGGCCCCGAGATCGCCTGGATCGTCGCCGACTCCGGGGCCCGTGTGCTCCTCACCCACGAACGCTTCGCGACCGCCGCGACCACCGCCGCCGACGAGGCCGGACTCCCGGAGAGCCACCGCTACGCCGTGGGCACCGTCCCCGGCTGCCGCCCGTACGCCGACCTGCTGGACGGCCACCCCGCCACCCAGCCGGAGAACCGCACCCTCGGCTGGGTCATGAACTACACCTCGGGCACCACCGGCCGCCCGCGCGGTATCCGCCGTCCCCTGTCCGGCAGGCTCCCCGAGGAGACGTACCTCGGCGGCTTCCTCGGCATCTTCGGCATCCGGCCGTTCGACGGCAACGTCCACCTGGTCTGCTCGCCGCTCTACCACACCGCCGTCCTCCAGTTCGCGAGCGCGGCTCTGCACATCGGCCACCCGCTGGTCCTGATGGACGGCTGGGCCCCGGAGGAGATGCTGCGGCTGATCGACACCCACCGCTGCACCCATACGCACATGGTCCCGACCCAGTTCCACCGGCTGCTGGCACTGCCCGATGAGGTCAGGGCCCGCTACGACGTCTCCTCCCTGCGCCACGCCATCCACGGGGCCGCCCCCTGCCCCGATCATGTGAAACGCGCCATGATCGACTGGTGGGGGAGCTGCGTCGAGGAGTATTACGCGGCCAGCGAGGGCGGCGGCGCCTTCGCCACCGCCGAGGACTGGCTGAAGAAGCCCGGCACCGTCGGCAAGGCCTGGCCGATCAGCGAACTCGCTGTCTTCGACGATGACGGAAACCGGCTGCCGGCCGGTCAACTCGGCACGGTCTACATGAAGATGAGCACCGGCGGCTTCAGCTACCACAAGGACGGGACCAAGACCCGCAAGAACCGCATCGGCGACTTCTTCACCGTCGGCGACCTCGGTGTCCTGGACGCGGACGGCTATCTCTTCCTCCGCGACCGCAAGATCGACATGATCATCGCGGGTGGGGTGAACATCTACCCCGCCGAGATCGAGTCCGTCCTCCTCACCCACCCCGCCGTCGCGGACGCCGCCGCCTTCGGCATCCCGCACGCCGACCGGGGCGAGGAGGTCAAGGCCGTCGTCGAACCGGCCGGGGAGTACGAGGCGGGGGACGCGCTCGCCGCCGAGATCCTCGCCCACTGCGAGGAGCGGCTCGCCGGCTACAAACGGCCCCGTTCCCTCGACTTCGTCACCGCGATGCCCCGCGACCCCAACGGCAAGCTGTACAAACGGCGGCTGAGGGAACCCTACTGGGAGGGGTACCAACGGCCCCTGTAGAAAGCCGGGTCCGGGAGCGACGCTCCCCGGGCCCGGCCCACCACCCCCTACCGCCGCTCGTGCACCCGCACCACCCGCAGATGCGGCGAGCGGGCGATGTCCTTCTCGCAGAACCGGGACGTCACCCAGCGCTCACCCGAGAACAGCCGCGTCTGGTCGCTGTAGTGCGGCGAGTCGGGGTTCGACGACTGGGAGTACGTGAGCAGCGTCCGGGCCACCGGGCACCGGCTGCCGTCCCAGCCGACGGCCTGGATGTAGCTGGAACCTGCCGACACCTCGGTGTAGCCGCCCGCCGCCGGGTTCCACACCGGCTCGATCTTGTTCCAGATACCGAGCGACTCCGTGCCGCCACCGACCGGGATGCGCTTTCCGTTCCGTACGACGAACTGGTGCTTGCCCAGCGGCGCGTCCAGCGCGATGCCCGCCGCCCGCAACTCCGTCACCGTGTCGGCCAGGGCCCTGCCCACGCCGGGCGCGGCGGTGTTGAGGCCGCGCGGGGTACGTACCGGATCGACCGCGTCGAACGGCACCTTCCACAGTTCCGCCGCGGGTACCGCTGCCGCCTTGCGCCAGAAGCGGTCGAAGAGCAGCGCGCCCCGGCTTTCGCTGTCCACGCTCCGGTCCCACCGCCGCAGCACCTGGCAGGCCGCCGACACGTCGACCGCCGTACCGTCGCTGCCCACCAGCGTGCCGCCGGGCAGGGCCGCGCACCACTTCGCCGCGTCGGCCGCGGCCAGATCGCCGGCCGGTGCCCGGTTCGCGAGCTGCTGGCGCTCCAGGTCCGCGACGCGCAGCCGTCCCCGCTCCGCCATCGCAGCGACATCCTCGATCGCGCCCCGGGTCCGGATCGACCGCTGGGTGGCGATGGTGCCGAAGACCCGCTCGTACCCCGTCAGCGGCCGGTCGGCGTTGGTCAGCCAGGCGCTGTCGTTGGAGTTCTCGACGTACGGGGCGTTCTTCCGCGTCGGCATCCGGCCCGGCCCGAAGATCCCCGGCTGCACCGCGTCCCGGTCGCTCCCGAGCGCGCACGCCGACGTCGACCCGTCCAGCACCGCGAGCCCGGCGGACGGGTAGGTGGCCCGGCCCATCGGGGTCGAGCAGCGTGCCGCCAGCTCGTCCGTGATCCTCGGCAGCACCTGCGACTGGGAGAAGAAGGAATTCCCCGACCGGTCGGCGGCGATCGTGTTCACCCAGGGCAGCCCCTGGGAGTGGTGGAGCGTCCGCTCGATCCCGGCGGTGGAGCGTGCCCTGCTGAAGCCGAGCGAGGTGTCGGCGCTGCGCAGGTTCGTCGCGTTGGGGTCGTTGAGCGCGTACGCGGTGCTCGCCGTCCAGGGCAGCGGGAGCGCCGCGCCGAGCGAGGTGACGACCGGGCCGTACCGGGTCCACCACTGGGTCCGGGTGACCGGGGCGGAGCCCCTCACCGGCACGGTGACCGTGCGCTGCGTCATCCGCTGCGGCTTGCCGTCCACCAGGTAGACCGTGGGATCGGCCGGATCCAGGGTCAGCTGATGCAGGTTCAGCGGGACGCCGGTCGCCACCGTGTGGCTCCACGCCACGTCCGCGTTGTGCCCGATCGAGACCGTCGTCGAGCCGAGCAGGGATCCGCCCGCCACGTTCAGCTCGCCGGGGATCGTCTGCTGCGACTGCCAGAACCGGCGGCCGCCGTCCCACGGGTAGTGCGGGTTGCCGAGGAGCAGCCCGCGCCCGTTCGCCGTCGTGGAACCCCGGAACGCGACCGCGTTGGAGCCCATGTCGGCGTTCTGCGTCGACAGGAGCCGCTGGGCCGCCGCTGCCGCTTCCTTCGGGGTGACCCCGGCTGCGGGCGGTGCGGCCGTCGGCGGCCGGGCGGCCGTGATGCCCTCGATGCCGCGCCCCTGGCCGCCGAGCACCGACAGGGCGAAGCCCCGTACCGCCACATCCAGCGTGGTGACCGGCCGCACCCAGGAGGCACTCCGGCAGGCGGGATCGGTGATGCGGTCGCGGTTCTGTCCGATCCAGGCGTTGTACCCGGCGGCGAACCCGCGCATCGACTCCTTGGCATCGCGGCTGGGACCTGCCGGAGCCGGGACCTTCAGCAATTCCTCCACGGTCCCGCTGTCCCGGACGCCCCGGAAGTAGAGGTCGCTGGAGAGGTTCTTCGCCGCCGAGGAGAGCGAGCCGTCCGGGGCCGCGTCCGGTCCGAAGAACGCCGACCGCTCGCCGCGTACCGTGACGAACCCGTCGGCCAGCGTGCACACCTGGTCGGCGGCCTGCGCCCAGCCGGTGCCGAAACCGAGGTTCGCGTAGTCCTTCGCCACGATGTGCGGAATTCCGTACTCCGTGTAGCGCACGGTGGCGGAGAGCCCGCCACCGGACGGATGCCAAGCCTCCGACTCTCCGGAAGCGGCGGCCGGCGGCAGCGAAGCCGACACGGTGAACAGGGCGAGACCGGAGACCGCGAACAGCCTGAGACGGTTACGGAAGGTCAAGGGTGTTCCTCCCAACAAGGCGGGTGGACAAGGCGGTTCCGCCCGCTCACGGGCGGCCACGCGCCACTCAGCCAGGGCGCCGTGCTCCTGTCAACCGTCTGGTCGGTATCCGAACCGCGTCGGCGCTCCCCGACACTCCTCACCCGCCCCTTGACCCGCCGGGCCCGGCCGCACAGGATCACGCCATGACCGGTGTACGCAGCAGCACAGTCGACGGCGTCCTCACCCGCAGCGCCCGCCGCACCCCGGAACGGACCGCCGTGCGGTACGGCGACCGGGCCTGGACCTACCGTTCGCTGGACGCGGCGGTCGCCACCGCGGCCGCCGTCCTGACCGGCGAACACGCGCTGCAACCCGGCGACCGGGTGGCCTCGTACGCCCACAACTCCGACGTCTACCTGATCGCCTTCCTCGCCTGCGCCCGGGCCGGACTCGTCCACGTACCGGTCAACCAGAACCTCACCGGTGACGAGCTCGCCTACCTCCTGGACCAGTCCGGTTCCGCCCTCGTCCTCACCGACCCGGACCTCGCGGACCGTGTCCCCGCGGGCCGTCCCGTACGCGCCCTGCGCGACGAGCCGGGCTCGCTCCTGGACGCCCTGGACACCGAACTGCCCTTCACCCCGGAGCGCGCACCCGGCTCCGGCGACCTGGTGCAACTGCTCTACACCTCCGGCACCACGGCCCTCCCCAAGGGGGCGATGATGACGCACGGAGCCCTGGTCCACGAGTACGTCAGCGCGATCACCGCCCTCGGCCTGGCGGCCGGCGACCGGCCCGTGCACTCGCTGCCGCTCTACCACTCCGCCCAGATGCACGTGTTCCTGCTGCCGTATCTGGCGGTCGGCGCGGAGAACACCATCCTGGACGGACCGGACGCCGACCGGATCTTCGACCTGGTCGAAGCAGGCCTGGCCGACAGCCTGTTCGCCCCGCCCACCGTCTGGATCGGCCTGTCCAACCACCCCGGCTTCTCCACCCGCGACCTCACCGCCCTCCGCAAGGCGTACTACGGGGCGTCGATCATGCCCGTACCCGTCCTGGAACGGCTGCGCGCGCGCCTGCCACACCTGGCCTTCTACAACTGCTTCGGCCAGAGCGAGATCGGCCCGCTCGCCACCGTCCTCGGCCCCGACGAGCACGAGGGCAGGATGGAGTCCTGCGGCCGGCCCGTCCTCTTCGTGGAGGCCCGCGTCGTCGACGAGGAGGGCCGCGAGGTCCCGGACGGCACCCCGGGCGAGGTGGTCTACCGCTCACCCCAGCTCTGCACCGGCTACTGGGACAAGCCCGAGGAGACGGCAGAGGCCTTCCGCGACGGCTGGTTCCGCTCCGGCGACCTCGCGGTCCGCGACGCCGAGGGCTACTTCACCGTCGTGGACCGGGTGAAGGACGTCATCAACTCCGGTGGTGTCCTGGTCGCCTCCCGTCAGGTGGAGGACGCCCTCTACACCCACCCCGCCGTCGCCGAGACAGCGGTCATCGGCCTGCCCGACGAGCGCTGGGTCGAGGCTGTCACCGCCGTCGTCGTCCTGCGAGGCGAGGCGAGCGACACCGAACTGATCGACCATGCCCGCGAGAAGCTCGCCCACTTCAAGGCGCCCAAGCGGGTCGTCTTCGTGGACGGACTCCCGCGCAACGCCAGCGGGAAGATACTCAAGCGGGAGCTGCGGGACCGGCTGACCTGACGGGCCGCACCCTCCGCGGTATCGAACCGAAACGGGCGGGGCATACCGTGGACGAAGGAGTGATCACCAGAAGGGGGAATGGCCGATGACGAGGCTCGGCGCAGGAGCGCTGTTCCTGTTCTGCTACATCGGCGTCGTCGCTGTTCGCGCCATCGGAGACCTCATCTCCGACGTGGGTCCTCCTTTGCTCTACGGCAGCCCGGTCGCTTTCGTCACGGGGCTCGTCGCCCTTGCGGCCCATGACGTCCATCGGCGTGGGACGGGGCGCACCTGATCGGCCGCCCGGCAGCGGAAAAGAAGCCCGCCCTCCCACGTTCGGGGAGGGCGGGCCGGGTGTGTCGGTTACCGGCTACTTCAGACCGTTGCTGATCGCGCTCACCAGTTCGCCGTTGGCTGTGTCGCCGTTGAACTCCCAGAAGAACGCGCCGCCCAGGCCCTGGCTCTTGGCCCAGGCCATCTTGGTGCCGACGGTCGCGGGGGTGTCATAGCTCCACCAGTCGTTGCCGCAGTGGGCGTACGCCGTGCCGCCGATCGTGCCGGTGGCCGGGCAGGTGGTCTTGAGGACCTTGTAGTACTGGTTGCCCGGCTCGACGCCGGCCGCCGGGCCGGTGGCACTGCCGCCGGGGGCGGACTGGGTGACGCCGGTCCAGCCGCGGCCGTAGAACCCGATGCCGAGCAGCAGCTTGGAGGCCGGGACGCCCTTGGCCTTCAGCTTGGCGATCGCGTCCGCCGAGTTGAAGCCCTGAGCGGGGATACCGGCGTACGAGGTCAGCGGGGAGTGCGGGGCCGTCGGACCCTGCGCGGCCCAGCTGCCGAAGTAGTCGTACGTCATCACGTCGTACCAGTCGATGTACTGCGCGGCGCCGCCGTAGTCGGCCGCGTCGAGCTTTCCGCCGTTGGAGCCGTCCGCGGTGATGGCCGCGGTGAGCAGGTTGTTCGGGCCGAACTTGGCCCGCATGGCCTGCATCATGGTCTTGATCGATGCCGGACCACTGCTGTCGCAGGTCAGACCACAGGCGTTGGGGTATTCCCAGTCCAGGTCGATGCCGTCGAAGACATCGGCCCAGCGCGGGTCCTCGACCAGGTCGTAGCAGGACTGCGCGAAAGCGGTCGGGTTCTGGACGGCCTGGCCGAAGCCGCCGGACCAGGTCCAGCCGCCGAAGGACCACAGCACCTTGATGTGCGGGTGCTGCGCCTTGAGCTTGCGGAGCTGGTTGAAGTGGCCGCGCAGCGGCTGGTCCCAGGTGTCGGCCTTGCCGTCGACCGACTGGGCGGCGGTGTAGGACTTCTCGTAGTCCTCGTACGCGTCGCCGATGGTGCACTTGCCGTTCTGCACGTTGCCGAAGGCGTAGTTGATGTGCGTGATCTTCTCGGCGGAGCCGGAGGTCACGAGGTTCTTCACCGTGTAGGAGCCCCAGTTGGTGAAGTAGCCCAGATTGATCTTGCCGCCGCCGGGGTTCTCACCGCCACCGCCGCCGGTGGTGCGGACCGTCGTGGCGGCCGAGGCCGGGCCGGTCTGGTCGGCGGTGTCGCGGGCGACCACGGTGTAGCTGTAGTCGGTGCCGGCGGTCAGGCCGCTGTTGGTGTAGCTGGTGCCGGTGACCGTCGCGACGGTGGCGCCGTTGCGCTTGACGTCGTAGTTCTTGACGCCCTTGTCGTCCGTGGCGGCAGCCCAGGACAGCTTCACCGACGTGTTGGTGATGTCGCTCGCGGTGGGCTTGCCCGGGGCGGAGGGGGCGTTGTCACCGGGGTTGGTGGAGCCGCCGTCGCAGGGGTTGCCGTTGAGCTTGCATCCCAAGGGCGCGCCGGAGCCGGAGCCGTTGAAGCCGAAGGAGACGGCTGCGCCGGGGGCGAGGGTGCCGTTCCAGCCGAGGTTCTTCGCCGTCCAGTGGCTGGCGGAGTTGGTGACGGTCGCGTCCCAGGCGGAGGTGACCTTGGTGTTCGTGGGGAAGTCCCACTCCACGGTCCAGGAGGTGAGCGTGGTGGTGCCGGTGTTCTTCACCGTCCACCTGCCCTCGAAGCCGGAGCCCCAGTCGGAGGCCTTGGCGTAGGTGGCGGTGGCCGAGGCCGCGGCCTCGGCGGGGCTGGCCAGGCCGACCATGGCGGCCAGGGGGAGGAGAAGCGCTGTGGCGCCGGCGAGGACCTTGGACCGCTTGTCCGGGCTGGTGCTCCGTGGCGATCTGGTGCGGCGCCATCGTGGTGCAGTGCTCAAGGGGGCTCCATCGGGTGAGGTCCGGAGGACAGGGGTGGTCCCTGGCTGACAACCCTGCGTGGCCTTGAGCACGTGGTGTCTCTCCTCGGCACCCCCGCAGTGTCTCCGCGACCCTAAGAAGGCCTAGACCAATCGTCAAGAGGTCTGGACCAAAAGATCGTTGGCGTGAAAAGTTGTCCGCTGGTCAGTTGTCGCGTTTCCACCTCTGCGAGGCTGTTCTGTCTGCCGAGAGGAGCGGGTCATGGCCGTCAGGCCGTCGTGTGGTCGGCGGCCCGCGCGGTCGTCGCGGACAAGTGGACGCGCCGCGGGGCGAGGGTGATGTTCTGCAGGTCGGTCAGGTGCGGGAAGAGGTTGTACGCCTGAAAGACCACCCCGATCCGCCGGCGCACCCCGTCCGCATCGGTCCGGGGGTCGGTGATCTCCTCACCCTCCAGCCAGATCGCCCCGTCGTCAATCTCCTCCAGGAGGTTGGCGCACCGCAGGAGCGTCGACTTCCCGGACCCCGACGCGCCGCTCAGCGCGGTCACGGTGTGCGGGGCGACCTCCAGGTTCACGTCCCGCAGCACCAGCGACGTACCGAACGACTTGCGGACGGCTTCCATCCGCAGCACGGGCGCTGTGCTCACTGTGCTCGTACGAGTCCTCCCTGGGCCAGCTGTCCGCATAGTGGGGACGGGTGGTGCGGTGGTGTGAACACGTCGGTCACCGGCGCCGTTCACTCCGCGCCGGACTCCCGCAGGTCCACGATCCGCCGGATCTTGCCCACCGAGCGCTCCAGCGACTCCGGGTCGACGATCTCGACCCCCACCGACACCCCGACCCCGTCCTTCACCGCCGCCGCGATCGTGAGCGCCGCCTTCTGCCGGTCCGCCGCCGTCGCGTCCGCCCGCGCCTCCGCCCGTACCGTCAGCGCGTCCAGGCGGCCCTGCCGGGTCAGCCGGAGCTGGAAGTGCGGGGCGACGGCGGGCGTACGCAGCACGATCTCCTCGATCTGGGTCGGGAACAGGTTCACCCCGCGCAGGATCACCATGTCGTCGCTGCGCCCGGTCACCTTCTCCATCCGGCGGAAGTTCCGGGCGGTCCCCGGCAGCAGCCGCGTCAGGTCCCGGGTGCGGTAGCGGATGACCGGCATCGCCTCCTTGGTGAGCGAGGTGAAGACCAGCTCGCCCTCCTCACCGTCCGGCAGCACCTCACCGGTGAACGGATCCACGACCTCCGGATAGAAGTGGTCCTCCCAGATGTGCAGCCCGTCCTTCGTCTCCACGCACTCCTGCGCCACCCCGGGGCCCATCACCTCGGAGAGCCCGTATATGTCGACTGCGTCGATGGCGAACCGGTCCTCGATCTCCCGGCGCATCGCCTCCGTCCACGGCTCCGCGCCGAAGATCCCCACCTTGAGGGAGGTCGTGCGCGGGTCGACGCCCTGCCGCTCGAACTCGTCCAGCAGCGTCAGCATGTACGACGGCGTGACCATGATGATCTCGGGCCGGAAGTCCTGGATCAGCCGCACCTGGCGCGCCGTCATCCCGCCGGACGCCGGGATCACCGTGCAGCCGAGCCGCTCGGCCCCGTAGTGCGCGCCGAGGCCGCCGGTGAACAGCCCGTACCCGTAAGCCACATGGACCTTGTGGCCGGGCCTGCCGCCCGCCGCCCGGATCGACCGGGCGACCACGTCCGCCCAGGTGTCCAGGTCCCGTTCGGTGTACCCCACGACGGTCGGGCGCCCGGTCGTGCCGCTGGAGGCGTGGATGCGCCGGACGTCCCGCTCCGGCACGGCGAACATCCCGAACGGGTAGTTGTCGCGCAGGTTGGCCTTGGCGGTGAACGGGAAGCGGGAGAGGTCGGCGAGCGTACGGCAGTCCTCGGGCCGCAGCCCGGCCCCGTCGAACGCGGCCCGGTAGAAGGGCACGTTCTCGTAGGCGTGGCGCAGGGTCGTGCGGAGCCGTTCGAGCTGGAGGGCCCCCAGCTCGGCGCGGCTCAGCCGCTCCGCCGCGTCCAGCATGGCTGTCATCAGGGCCCATCCTCTCCCGAACCGGGCGACCGATCATTCGGTCGATCTTCCTGGAAGCAGTAATTCAGGAGGCCGGGGGCGCTGGCAAGAGGAACGCACGGATCGTCCACGGATCGTCCACGGATCGGTTCGCGGCCGGGCCCGGATCTCAGCCTGCGGCTCTCCTGCGGATCGGCTCGTAGCGAAGCCCGGTGCGTCTCTTCACCCGTTCCTGTTCTGATGGACGGCATGCCGACCTTCTCCGCGTACGACACCACCCCGCTCGCCTACCACCTGGCGGGGGAGGGCGAGCCGCTGATCTGCCTGCCCGGCGGACCGATGCGGGCGAGTGCGTATCTCGGCGATCTCGGCGGGCTCTCCGCCGTACGGCAGCTGGTCCTGCTGGACCTGCGCGGGACGGGGGAGTCCGCCGCACCCGAGGACCCCTCGACCTACCGCTGCGACCGGCTCGTCGACGACGTGGAGGCGCTGCGCGAACACCTCGGCCTGGACCGGATCGACCTCCTGGCCCACTCCGCGGGTGCGCACCTGGCCCAGCTGTATGCCGCCCGGCACCCGGAGCGGCTGCGCACCCTCACCCTGATCACCCCCTCCACCCGGGCCGTCGGCATCGAGGTGACCGATCAGGACCTGCGCGACGCTGCCGAACTGCGCAGCGGGGAGCCCTGGTACGCCGAGGCCCGGGCCGCCCAGGAGGCGCTGCTCGCCGGAGGGCCCTTCGCCGAGCTGTGGCCCGCCGTCAGGCCGCTCACCTACGGCCGCTGGGACGACGCGGCCCGGACCCATGCCGCCGCCTCCGCCGGGCAGACCAACCCCGAGGCGCGTGGCCGCTACGACGGTGACGGCGCGTACGACCCCGCCGCCACCGTCCCCGCCCTGCGCGAGCTGGCCGCGCCGGTGCTCGTCCTCGCGGGGGAGTACGACGGACACCCGAGCCCGGACCGGGCGAGGGAGCTGGCCGCGCTCTTCCCGCACGGCGAGTTCACCGTCCAGCGGGGCGCGGGGCACTTCCCGTGGCTCGACGACCCGGGGGCCTTCTTTCGTACCGTGGCGGCCTTTCTCGACCCGGACGTCCTCACCGTGCGTGCGGGCGGGGTCCGGCTCGCGTACCGGGTGTGGGGCGAGCCTTCCGCACCGCCCGTCGTCCTCCTCCACGGCCGGGCCGGCTCCTCCCTCACGTGGACCCGGATCGCCGAGGAGCTCGCCGCCGAACACCGCGTGTACGCCCTCGACTTCCGGGGCCACGGGCTCAGCGACTGGCCCGGCCGCTACTCCTTCGAGCTCTTCCGCGACGACCTGTTCGCCTTCCTGGAGGCCGGCGACCTGACCGGCGCCACCCTGATCGGACACTCCATGGGCGGGGTGGCCGCCTACCTCCTCGCCCAGCGGGAGGCCGGGCTGATCGGACGGCTGGTCATCGAGGACGCCCCGCCGCTCCTTCCGCTCGACCCGCCCCGGCCGCCGGCCGAGCGCCCCGCAGGCGAGCTCGACTTCGACTGGTCCGTCGTCCCGGACATCGACGCCCAGCTGAACGACCCCGACCCCACCGCCCGCGAACGCCTCGCGGAGATCACCGCCCCTGTCCTGGTCATCGGCGGCGGCCCCACCAGCCACATCGACCAGACGCAGCTCACCCACATGGCGGACACCATCCCCGGGGGAGCGTTCATCACCGTGGAGGCGGGCCACCTCGTCCACACGACCCGGCCGGACGCGTTCCTCGCGGCGATCAGGTCGTTCGGCCTGGGGTGATCGGTCGGCCTCCTGCCCCGGTGCCGGCTGCCGCCGCCACCGCCTTTGCCCACCGGTAGTCCGCCTTGCCGCTCGGCGAGCGCTGGATCCGGTCGGTGAGGACCAGGGCGCGGGGGATCTTGTACCCGGCGAGCCGGGTCCGGCAATGGGCCTGCACGGCGTCGAGGTCCAACGCCGCTGCACCCCCGCGCAGTTCGAGGACAGCGGCGACACTGCTGCCCCAGTGCTCGTCGGGGACGCCCGCGACGAGCGCGTCGTACACGTCCGGGTGGGACTTGAGCGCCTGCTCGACCTCCTCCGGATAGACCTTCTCCCCACCGGTGTTGATGCACTGCGAGCCACGGCCGAGCACGGTGACGATGCCCTCCGCGTCGACGGTCGCCATGTCGCCCAGCAGCACCCACCGTTCATCGCCCTTGCGGAAGAACGTGTCGGCGGTCTTGGCCGGGTCGTTGTAGTAGCCGAGCGGCACATGGCCACGCTGGGCGATGCGGCCCACCTCGCCCGGCGCCACCGGCTCATACGTCGCCGGATCGACCACGGCCGTACGGGCGTTGACCTGGACCCGGAAGCCCCGCTCGGGGCCCGAGTCGGCGGTGGCCGTGCCGTTGAAGCCGGACTCGGAGGAGCCGAAGTTGTTGAGCAGCATCACGGTCGGCACGAGCGTCTGGAACTCCGCCCGCACGGAATCCGACATGATCGCCCCGGAACTGGAGACGGAGAACAGCGACGAGCAGTCCGTCCCGCGCAGCGGCCCGTTGAGGGCGTCGATCAGCGGACGCAGCATCGCGTCGCCCACCAGCGACACGCTGGTGACCTTCTCCCTCTCGATCGTCCGCAGAACCTCTTCCGGGGCGAACTTGCGGTGGACGACCACGCGTTGGCCGAAGTTGAACCCGATGAACGCGGTCAGCGTCGAGGTGCCGTGCATCAGCGGGGGAGTGGGGAAGAAGGTGATGCCGTCGCCGCCCGCCGCCACCCGCTCCGCCAGCTCCTGCGGACTCTTCACCGGCTCACCGGTCGGCGCGCCGCCGCCCAGGCCGGAGAAGAACAAGTCCTCCTGACGCCACATCACCCCTTTCGGCATCCCGGTCGTTCCGCCGGTGTAGATGATGAACTGGTCGTCCGCCGAACGCGGTCCGAAGCCGCGCGCGGGTGAGCCGGAAGCCTCGGCCTCGGCGAAGGGCACGGCATCCATGCCTCCGGGCGCCGCGGCGGACCCGACCCGGACCAGGTGGCGCAGGACCGGAGCCTGTGCGGACGCCGCTGCCACCCGCTCGTCGAACCCGCCGTCGAAGACCAGCGCCGCCAGATCCGCGTCCCGGTAGAGGTAGACCAGCTCCTCCTCCACGTAGCGGTAGTTGACGTTCACCGGCACCAGGCGTGCCTTGAGTGCTCCCAGGACCGTCTGGAGGTACTCGATGCCGTTGTAGAGGTGCAGCCCCAGGTGTTCGCCCGGGCGGAGTCCCGCACCGATGAGGTGGTGGGCGATCCGGTTGGCGGCGGCGTCCAGCTCGGCATAGGTGAGGCGTCGCTCGGCACCCGTACCGGGATGGTCCACGTACAGGAGCGCCTCGCGGTCGGGGACCACGTCGACGACCGACTCGAACAGGTCGGCAAGGTTGTACTCCACCGTTCCTCCTGACCCCGGGTGACTGGCGACTCGGCCGTCATTAGAGCGCCGGGCGGCACAAGTGGGAAGGGGCGGCGCCGAATGAATCTGACGAGCTGTCAGGAAACTATTGAACTGCGACCCCGCCTACTGCAACCTGTTCCAGTCTGGAGACGGGAGTTCGTCATGGGCGGTACGGAACACCTCGGTACGGAACACCTCGGTACGGAACACCTCGGTACGGAACACCTCACCGTGGAGCGCCAGGGCGCCACGCTGGTGCTCACCTTGAACAGGCCACAGGCCAGGAACGCGTTGTCGCTGCCGATGCTCGTCGGCCTGTACGACGGGTGGCTCGCGGCCGACGCGGACGACGAGGTGCGCTCGGTCGTCCTGACCGGGGCGGGCGGCGCGTTCTGCTCCGGCATGGACCTCAAGGCGCTGGCGCGCGGCGGGATGGGGGGCGAGGAGTACCGGGAGCGGATGACCGCCGACCCGGACCTCCACTGGAAGGCGATGCTGCGCCACCACCGCCCGCGCAAACCGGTGATCGCCGCCGTGGAAGGGCCCTGTGTCGCCGGCGGCACCGAGATCCTCCAGGGAACGGACATCCGCATCGCCGGGGCGGGCGCCACCTTCGGGCTCTTCGAGGTCCGGCGCGGCCTCTTCCCGATCGGCGGCTCCACCGCCCGGCTGCCCCGCCAGATCCCCCGCACCCACGCCCTCGAAATGCTCCTCACCGGCCGCCCTTACACCGCCGACGAGGCCGCCGCCATCGGGCTCATCGGCAGGGTCGTGCCCGACGGCACCTCCCTGGAGGAGGCCCTCGCCGTCGCCGAGCGGATCAACGCCTGCGGGCCGCTCGCCGTCGAGGCGGTCAAGGCCTCGGTCTACGAGGGCGCCGAGCTGACCGAGAGCGACGCGCTGGCCGCCGAACTCAAGCGCGGCTGGCCGGTTTTCGCCACCGAGGACGCCAAGGAGGGAGCCCGCGCGTTCGGCGAGAAACGCCCGCCCGTCTACCGGCGTGCCTGAGCCCTGGGCCCCGAGTCCTGAGCCCTGCGTTCTGATTCCCCAGCCTCGGAGAGAGCCATGACCGACATCCTCAGCGCCCCGCTGGTGGTCGAATTCCCCTTCACCCGTTCCCTCGGCCCCGTCCAGAGCGCCTTCCTCACCGGGCTGCGCGAACGCACCGTCCTCGGGGTCCGCACGGACGACGGCACGGTGCTCGTGCCGCCCGTCGAGTACGACCCCGTCACCGCGAACGAGCTCCACGAGCTCGTCGAGGTCGCCGCCACCGGCACCGTCACCACCTGGGCCTGGAATCCTTCCCCGCGTCGCAACCAGCCGCTGGAGACCCCGTTCGCCTGGGTCCTCGTCCGCCTCGACGGTGCAGCCACCGCGCTCCTGCACGCCCTGGACGCCCCCGGACCCGACGCCGTACACACCGGGATGCGGGTCCGGATCCGCTGGGCCGCGGCGCGCACGGGCGCCATCACCGACATCGCCTGCTTCGAGCCGTACGACGGTGAGCCAGACCCGGACGAACCCGCGCCGCATGACGGGGAGTTCACCGACGCCGTCACCGGCATCGTCGCCCCCGCCCGCCTCGACTACGTCCACACCCCCGGCCGCGCGCAGAGCACCTACCTCAAGGCCCTCGAAGGCCACCGCACCGTCGGCGAACGCTGCCCCGCCTGCCGCAAGGTCTACGTACCGCCGCGCGGCGCCTGCCCCACCTGCGGTATCGCCACCGAGGAAGAGGTGGAGGTCGGCCCCCGCGGGACCGTCACCACCTTCTGCATCGTCAACATCAAAGCGAAGAACCTGGACATCGAAGTCCCGTACGTCTACGCCCACATCGCCCTCGACGGCGCCGACCTCGCCCTCCACGGCCGCATCGCCGGCATCCCGTACGACCAGGTGCGCATGGGCCTGCGCGTCGAGCCCGTCTGGGCCGGCAGTGGCCGGGGTGCCCGCCACCCCGACCACTACCGGCCCACCGGCGAGCCCGACGCCGACTACGACACGTACAAGGAGCTGGTGTAGATGCGAGACGTGGCGATCGTCGCCTTCGCCCAGACCGCCCACCGGCGGCGTACCGACGAACTCTCCGAGGTCGACCTGCTGATGCCCGTCCTCCACGAGGTCCTCGGGGCGACCGGCCTCAAGGCCAACGAGATCGGGTTCACCTGCTCCGGCTCCGCCGACTACCTCGCCGGGCGCGCCTTCTCCTTCACCATGGCGCTCGACGGCGTAGGCGCCTACCCGCCCATCTCCGAGTCCCACGTCGAGATGGACGGCGCCTGGGCGCTGTACGAGGCCTGGGTGAAGATCATGACCGGTGAGGCGGACACCGCACTCGTCTACTCCTACGGCAAGTCCTCGCCCGGCGAGGTCCGCGACGTCCTCACCCGCCAGCTCGACCCGTACTACCTCGCCCCGCTCTGGCCCGACTCCGTCGCCCTCGCCGCCCTCCAGGCGCAGGCCCTCATCGACGCGGGCGACACCGACGAGGCGGCCCTCGCCTCCATCGGCGCCCGCAGCCGCGCCGACGCCACCACCAACCCGTACGCCCAGCTCACCGGCGACGTCCCCGCGGGCGACCACCTCGTGCATCCGCTGCGCACCGGCGACTGCCCGCCCGTCGGCGACGGCGCCGCCGCCGTCATCCTCGCCGCCGGGGGCACCGCCCGCGCCCTGTGCGCACGGCCCGCCTGGATCCGCGGCATCGACCACCGCATCGAGGCCCACAGCCTCGGCGTCCGCGATCTGACCGACTCACCCTCCACCCGGCTCGCCGCCCAGCACGCCGGAGCCTTCGAACGGCCGGTGGACACCGCTGAGTTGCACGCCCCGTTCACCTCGCAGGAAGTCGTCCTGCGCAAGGCCCTCAGGCTCGGGGACGAGACCCGTGTCAACCCGTCCGGCGGGGCGCTCGCCGCCAACCCCGTGATGGCGGCGGGCCTCATCCGGCTCGGCGAGGCCGCCGCCCGTATCCACCGCGGCGAGTCCGACCGGGCCCTCGCCCACGCCACCTCCGGGCCCTGCCTGCAGCAGAACCTGGTCGCCGTCCTGGAAGGGGAGAGCGCTCATGCCTAAGGAGCCCGTGGCTGTCGTCGGCATCGGCCAGACCAAGCACGTCGCCGCCCGGCACGACGTCTCCCTCGCCGGCCTGGTCCGCGAGGCGGCGGTCCGCGCCCTGGAGGACGCCGGACTGACCTGGAGCGACATCGACGCCGTCGTCATCGGCAAGGCGCCCGACTTCTTCGAGGGCGTCATGATGCCGGAGCTGTATCTCGCCGACGCGCTCGGAGCCGTGGGCAAGCCGATGCTCCGCGTGCACACGGCGGGCTCGGTCGGCGGATCGACCGCACTCGTCGCCGCCAACCTCGTCGCCGCCCGCGTCCACCGGACCGTCCTGACCCTCGCTTTCGAGAAACAGTCCGAGTCCAACGCCATGTGGGGCCTCTCCCTGCCCGTCCCCTTCCAGCAGCCCCTGCTGGCCGGAGCCGGCGGCTTCTTCGCCCCGCACGTGCGCGCGTACATGCGCCGCACGGGAGCCCCCGACACGGTCGGCTCCCTCGTCGCGTACAAGGACCGCCGCAACGCGCTCAAGAACCCGTACGCACACATCCATGACGCGGACATCACTCTGGAGAAGGTCCAGGCGTCGCCCATGCTCTGGGATCCGATCCGCTACTCCGAGACCTGCCCCTCCTCCGACGGGGCCTGCGCGATGATCCTCACCGACCGGGAAGGCGCCGCCCGCGCGCCCCACCCGCCCGCCTGGGTGCACGGCGGCGCGATGCGCAGCGAACCGACGCTCTTCGCCGGCAAGGACTTCGTCTCCCCGCAGGCGGGCAAGGACTGTGCCGCCGACGTCTACCGCCAGGCCCGGGTCACCGACCCGCGCCGGGAGATCGACGCCGTCGAGATGTACGTCCCGTTCTCCTGGTACGAGCCGATGTGGCTGGAGAACCTCGGCTTCGCCGGTGAGGGCGAGGGCTGGAAGCTCACGGAGGCGGGCGTCACCGGACTCGACGGCGACCTCCCGGTCAACCCCTCGGGCGGTGTGCTGTCCGCCAACCCCATCGGCGCGTCCGGCATGATCCGCTTCGCCGAGGCGGCTCTGCAGGTACGGGGCCGGGCGGGCGAGCACCAGATCGACGGGGCCGCCAGGGCGCTCGGCCACGCCTACGGGGGCGGGGCGCAGTTCTTCGCCATGTGGCTCGTCGGATCGCAGCCCCCGCCGGGGTGACGCCCCGCGCCGCTGTGCGGTGTGCGGCCTTGAGGGCATGCGTGTGCCTTCAGGGCAGCGGGCAGCTGACCTGGAGCACCCGCTCGGCCAGCCGGCCTGTGAGGCGGCCGTCGGTGACGGCGGCTTCCTCCAGCCAGTCCGCCGCCGTCAACTGCTCCACCAGAGGCTCCAGCCCGTCGGGCTCGACGGCACACCAGGAGGTGAGGACCTCCAGGTCGACGCCCTCGCCCCCGGCCCCCAGCTGTCCGTCGGTCGTGGTCCGGACGGCCAGCGCCAGGGCGAGGAGCCGGGTGGCGGCACCGGTCCTCTTCTTGCGGAGCTTCTTGTCCCCGACGACCCTCTGGGCCCATCCGCTGAGCTTGGGGCGGGTCTTGCGGCCGAAATCGAACGGGCCCTGGCCGTCGCCGTCGGGCATCAGGGACGGGATGGTGATCGGCGTGGGGCTCTCCGGACGTGAGGCGAGCAGATCGTCGGCGGTGCCGGGGATGGACAGCCAGCCAGAGTCCACGAGCCGGCCGATCAGCTCCTCGGGCTCCGTCAGGGGCAATCCCTTGACGTCCTGCCCCACCAGGTTGCCGGTACCGGTGAGCGCTGAGCGCAGGGTCAGCATCACCGCCATCAGACGCGCCTCCGGGCCGGGCAGGGGGGTGTCATCGGCGACGTGGGCGAGGACCGTACGCGCGTGCTCCCACTGTGTGAGCCCGGGCAGCAGGCGGTTGGTGACCTTCCCCTCGCCGACCGGGCTCTGGCCGGTGCGCTGCTGGTGCTGGAGGAGAGCGGCGGCGGCCGCCTGCTCGGCGCGCCGTGCGTCCAGCCGCAGCTCGGTCTCCCCGGTGACCTCGGCCCATGTGCGGAAGGCCTTGGCCTTGCGGGCGTGGAGGTCGGCGAGCTGCTCCAGGTCGGGTTCGGGGCGTTGCTGGTAGGCACGGAAGAGATCGCCCAGCTCGATCAGCTCGTCGCGCAGGGCGACGGGGCGCAGGTCGTAGGGCACGATGCGCTGCGCGATCTTCCCGGACCGGCGGTTGCGCCGGGGCTTCGGGCGGGGGGCGGGCACCGCCCGGGGCACGGGGGCCGGGGATGAGGAGGCGTGGGAGAAGTGCGGGCCGACCGGGACGGGCGGAGGGCCCGCGGCTCCGCGTGCTCCCGCAGCGGGGGCCGGTCCGGCTGAGGCCGGGGCTGTGGCGGTCCGGGCGGTGGCGGCCGGGGTGGTGGCGACGATCTTCGCCGAGGGGTGGGCGGCCGCACAGCGTGCGCAGCACTCCAGGGCCTGCCACCAGCGGCCCTGCCGGTCGTTGATGACCGCCAGGACCACCGGTCCTCCGCACCGCAGGGCCGGGGCGCGGTCGCGCGGGCCGTCGGCCCGGACGTGTGTGTGGCACTCCTCGGCCCGGCAGGCGCAGTACGCCTCGGGCCGGGGCTGCGAGGCGGCTCGCAGATGGGTCGCGAGGTGCGCGACGGCAGCCGTGCGGCCGACGGCGGCGGAGGGCAGAACCTGGGGGGCGCAGGCCGGACGGCCGCACGAGACGCGTACCGCCGCACCTCCCCGGTCGGCCGGGTCCAGGCGCACCATCCACGCGCGCCCCGCCACCCGCTCTTCCAGCCCGCTCACTGTGCCCTCCACCGTCATCCTGTCCTCTCTCCCGACGTATCGCCGTACCCCGCGTCCCGCGGCGCATCACCGTTCCCCTACTCGCCGCTGCCGCGACGGACGGGGCACTGCGGTGATCCAACGGTATGCGGCACGGGGCCTCGTCGCGGGCGAACTTGCTCCGATTCCACGCGGAAGAGTCTGCGCCGGGGCGCCGCTCGGATTCCGGCAGGCGGCCTGAGGGCCGATGCAGCGGGGCGGCCTTCCGCCCCGGGCCCGGCTCCGCAACGTGAGCCGGGCCACGTAACATGGCAGCATGTCCTTCCTCCGCCGCCGTAGCGCCGCAACACCCGCGGGCCCGGACTTCGACGTCCTGGCCATGGACCCGGGGGACTGGCCCGGTAACCTCGGCGCCGGTCTGCTCCCCGCGCCCGACGGCAGCTGCCAGGGCGTCTTCCTCCGTTACGACCTGTACGGCGGCCGCGGCCCGGCCATGATCATCGGTAATCTTCCGGCCGGTTCGCCCGCCCGCGAGACCGAGGACGGCCAGGTTCCCTTCGAGGTCGCGCAGCTGCTGCTGGCCCTGGAGAACGACGAGCCGATCGAGGTCGTCAGCAGCGAGGACGTCCCCGTGATGCAGGGCGACAACCTGCTGATCGTCCGCCGGGTGAAGCTCTCGGAGAGCCGCATCGCCTGCGTCCAGTTCGACCGCAGCGACGGGGTGCTCGTGACCATCGCCAGCTGGGACCGCCCCATCACCGACGACCTGTACACCCTCCTCAAGCCCCTTCCCGCAGAGCTGTTCCAGCAGGGCTGAAACGTCACTGCATAGGCCGCCCGCATATGCGGGCGGCCCTACGCGTCCGGCCACGGCCCCCACCCGAACCTCGCGACGAGCCGGGGCCGGCCTGTACCCCCTAACGCCTGCCCGCCCCTGGCGCGGGCCCGGGACTACGCCCTGCTGCCCGCCGGCTCGGCCATCAGCCGCGTCACCTGCGCCGCCGAGGTGCCGAGCCCCGTAGGGCCGCTGAGGTGCCAGGGTGCACCGTGTCCGCGCCGCAGGTCCTCCTCCCGGTACCGGCGGCAGCCCCGGTGCCAGATCAGGATGCCCGCGATCCAGTGCTTGAGCTCCAGGACATAGCCCGCCAGCACCTCCCGCGCCTCGGCGTCCAGGCCGAAGTCGTCGTACAGCACCGGGAGTTCGACGTCTGCCACATGCAGGAACTGCCGCAGTCGGGACTTCATCAGGTCGTGCACGATCGCCACGCCCGTCGGATAGTCGACCCCGAAGAAGTTCTGCACGACCAGGACGCCGTTGTGCACCTCACCCTCGTACTCGATCTCCTTCTGGTACGAGAACAGGTCGTTCATCAGGCACGCGTAGTCCGCCGCGGCGTTCTCCAGCGACTGCATCGGGCCGCTCCGGTAGATCGCGTCCGGCACCTTCCTGCCGTGTCCGAGCCGGCACAGGCTCATCGTCAGGTTCGAGCCGAAGGTGGCCCGCCGCATTTCGACGTAGTCGACCGGATCGGGGATACGGTTCTGCGCCTGGTTGGCCAATTCCCACAGCCAGCTCTCGGTCATCGACTCGACCGCGCCCCGGAAGGTGCGCCGCGCGCCCAGGTCCATCGGCGCCGCCGTCCTGCGCCACAGATCGCCCAGCGACCGCTCCAGCGCGTTCACCGGCTCGGGCGTGGACTCGCCGTCCAGCGGCATGAACAGCGAGAGCCGCTCGTTGGCCAGCCGAGCCCCCGCCAGGTCCCTGGCCCGCCCGTGCACGACGGGGAACCAGTCGTCGCCGTACGTCCCCCAGGCCAGCCATCCCGAGGAGAGGTCCAGCTCGTCCGGCGTCGCGTCCGGATGCAGCCCCGCCGCGCACAGGGGGAGGTCGATCGCGATGATCCGTTCCTCGTCCCAGATGTGCGAGCCCGAAACCCCCGGCTGCGCCTCCAGGAGGCCCATCCGGCGTGCCCAGTCGACGAGCCGTACCCGGGCACCCTCCAGGTGCGGGCTCAGCGTCGTCCCGAACGGCAGATCGAAGTCCGGCAGAAGGGAGGGGCCCACGTGCTGGTACGGCCGGTGGCTGTGGCTCCGTGCCCGCGCTGTCTCCGAACGCACCGTGAACTTGATCGAGGCGGCGGACATGCCGAAGCCCGCCACCGCCTCGCCGGCCCCGCCCCCGTTCATGTAGCGGCTGGAGCGCATGTGCCACTCGTGGCCTCCGGACTGCCAGTCCTGAAGCCCCTTGACGTACGCGAGGACGGACGCCGTCTGCGCCGGGTCGAGGCCCTTCTCCGCGCAGAGCGGGCCCAGTTCGGTCAGGACGGTGTTCTCGAACTGCTGGAGCCGTGAGGTCAGCAGGTCGTTGACGGCCTCAGCGGCCTCCTGCGTGGAGCAGCCGAGGAACTTCTCCAGGACGAGGACCCCGTTGCTGTTCTCGCCCTCGTCCTCGACCTCGCGCTGGTACGAGAAGAGGTCGTTGCGCAGGTGGACCCCGTCGGAGAAGGCGTCGCGCAGGACGCGCAGGGGCCGTGCGTCGGCCACCTGTGCGGGCACCTCGGCGCCGGCCGCGTACTCCACGAGCCCGGCCGACCAGGGGGCGCCGCCGACCTTGCGGCGCATCTCGATGTACTCGACGGGGTTCGCGATGCGTCCCTCGTTGATGTTGGCGAGCTCCCACAAGGACTCGTTGAGGAGGTTCTCCGTGGCCTCCGCGAACCGGGACCGCCAGGCGTCCGACATCGCGGGGACCGTGCGCGTCCACAGATCGGCGAGGCCCGCCTCGACGGGGTTCTCCGGCTCGGGTGTCGCGGCCCCGCGCTCCATCGGCATGAAGGCGGGCAGCCGGTCCAGATACCGCTTGGCGCCCTCACGGTCGGGGGTGCGCTTGAACAGCTCCAGGAAGTGGTCGTCGAAGAAGAAGACCCACACGTACCAGTCGGTGACCAGGGACAGTGCCTCGGCCGAGCAGTCGGGGTGGGTGTAGGCGCAGAGCAGGGCGTAGTCGTGCGCCTCCAGGTCCTTCTCCTCCCAGATGCCGGATCCCTCCAGCATCCCCATGCCGCGCGCCCACTGACGCGTGTGCGTCCGTGCCGCCTCGACATGAGGGTTGAGCCGCGCCGGATACGGAACATAGAAGTCCGGCAGTGAGAAGGGCTGTGCCATGTGCGTCAGGCCTTTCCGGAAGCCTCCGCGCGGCGAGCGCGCGGACCAGTGGTGTCCGCGCCAGCTCTACCCTTCGGCCAACCGGGGCACGCACCAGGGCGATTAGTCAGATAATCGCGGTCTGATCTGTTCCGTTCGGTGGCGGTCCGCTCAGTCGGCGGAGTCGACTCGGTACGCCGAGTCTCCGTACGACTTGTCTCAGTACGCGGAGTCGACGTTGTCGATCGAGCCGTACTTGTCCGCGGCGTAGTTGGCGGCAGCGGTGATGTTGGCGACCGGGTCGGTGAGCTTCTTCGGGGTGCCGTTGACGTGGTAGGCGTCGAAGGTCGGCTGGATCACCTGGAGCAGGCCCTTGGAGGGAATGCCGTTCTGCGCGTTGATGTCCCAGTCGTTGACGGCGTCCGGATTGCCGCTGGACTCGCGCATGATGTTGCGGTGCAGCCCCTCGTAGGAGCCGGGGATCTTCTTCTTCTTCATGATGTCGAGCGACTCGCGTATCCAGCCGTCGAGGTTGTTCTTGTACTGCTTGGGTGCGGCGACGGCCTTGCGCTCGGTGGAGCGGTTGGCGGCCTGCTTCTCGGAGCGTGCCTTCTCGGCGGACTTCTTCGCCGCGGCCTTACGGTCGGCGACAGCCTTCTCCGTGGCGGCCTTACGGTCGGCCACGGCCTTCTTCGCAGCGGCCGCGTCGTCGGCGGACTTCTTCGCGGCGGTCTCCTGGGCGGCCTTCTTGGCCGCGGCTTCCTTCGCCGTGGAGACACCGGCGACCTTCTCCGCGGCGATGGAGGTCTTGGCCGCGGCGGGCTGTGCGTCGCTCTGCCCGCCGGTCGCGGCGATGGCCGTGACGGAGCCGGCCGCGACGAGCACGGCGGTGGCGAGCTTGTGGGAGCGGGTGATGCGGATGGTGCGGGGCATGCGTGAGCTCTTCCTTTTGGGGACGGGATCTGCGGCCTGTGGCCGCGTGAGCAGAGACCGAGGGCGATCGGCTGCCGAACGCCGGTGGGCGGTCGTCGCAGGCTCGGTCTCGGTGCTTGCCGAGATCCATGGTTAACGGCCACCGGGACAGGAGGCAATGACCCTATTTACTACCCTTGGTAGGAGAATGGGCGGAATACCTGCTTCAGGTGTTTCGCGGCGCCGCGGGCGAGGGCTCACACCCACTACCGTGGTTCGTAGGTGACGTGGGTCTCGTGGCGCGCCTCACCCGCGGAGGGCTTCGAGGTGCCGCAGAGTCAGTGCCCGGTCACGCGGGGAGGCGACCCGTGGGAGTGTCCGGCCCACCGGATGAGCCTTCGTGTGGCTCTGGCACGATGACGCCGTGTTCGACTTCGGGGTGGCGGGCTACCGCCCGGCGTGGCTGCACGGGCGCCGCGAGGTGGTGCGGGAACAAGGGCTCCGTCTGCACGCTCTGGAAGGCCGGACACTGACCCGCGTATGGGCGGTGTGGGACCTGCGCGACGACGCCTGGTTCAGCGACTGCCCGGTTCTGCTCGACTTCGAGGGTGAGCAGGTCGAGATCAACCACCACCGCTTCGACGACCTGTCCATCACCTGGAACGGGATCGACCCGGGCAGCCCGGTCCGATGGCCCGGCTTCGCGCTGGAATGGCGCCAGGAACCCCTCGACGGCCTCAAAGCCCCTCTGGGTCTTCCTCTGCTCCGCACGGAGCTGCTGGAATGGACCGGCGGGGGCCCCGCCCGGGGGGTCGTCGATGTCAGCTTCGTCTTCGAGGCGCACCGGATCAGCGTCTTCAACGCCCTCGACGAGAACGGCCTGAGCTTCGCCGCGCCCGGCACGGAACAGCGCGCCCATCGGCTCGGCTGAGGGGCGGAACGCAGAACAGCACGCTGCCGGACCGGTGTGTCGGCACCGGTCCCGCAGCGCGCTTCCCTACGCAGTGGCTTCTGTCGTGGGTCCTCGACAGGAGGCGGCACGCCCGACTTCCCCCGAAGACCCGCGCGGCCGCGCCGACGGCGCCCGTCATGCGCGCGATCAGCGCGTCCCGACCGCCGCCCGCACCGCCCGCCGCGCCATCGCGCAGTCGTCGTGCAGCCTGCGCAGCAGCAGCCGCTGCTCCTCGCCCGAGGAGAGCGCACCCGGCCGGTCCTGGCCCGCGGCCGCTGCGGGCGCCTCGCGCATGGTGCGCTGCACGGCCGTCTCGTAGTTACGGATCTCCCGGGTCAGGACGAGCATCAGGTTGACCAGGAACGCGTCCCGGGCGGCCGGCCCCCTGGCCTGCGCCAGCTGGCTGATCTGGCGTCGCGCCACCGGGGCGTCGCCGAGCACCGCCCACAGGGTCGCCAGGTCGTAGCCCGGCAGATACCAGCCCGCGTGCTCCCAGTCGACCAGCACCGGGCCGGTCGGGGAGAGCAGGATGTTCGAGAGAAGCGCGTCCCCGTGACAGAACTGGCCCATGCCCTGGCGGCCGCCCGCCTGGGCCAGGCCGTGCAGCAGCTTCTGCAGGTCACCCAGGTCGCGGTCGGTGAACAGGCCGAGCTCGTGGTAGCGGGCGATCCGGGAGGCGTAGTCGAGCGGCGCCTCGAACAGCCCGGCCGGTGGCCGCCAGGCGTTCACCCGGGCGATCGCACCGAGCGCCGCACGGATGTCGGCGCGCGGCGGCGCCTCCGCCGGATGCCGGGTCAGCGCGGCCACCCGGCCGGGCATCCGCTCGATCACCAGCGTGCAGTTCTCCGGGTCCGCCGCGATCAGCCGGGGCACCCGAACCGGGGGCCTGTGCCGGACGAACGCGCGGTACGCCGCTATTTCGTGCTGGAACCGCTCCGTCCAGGCGGGCGAGTGGTCCAGTAAACACTTCGCCACGGCGGTGGCCCGCCCGGTGGTGCCCACGATCAGGACCGAGCGGCCGCTGCGCCGCAGGACCTGGACCGGGTTGAACTCGGGGCAGATGCGCTGCACGGAGGCGATGGCCATCCGCACCTGTGCGCCCTGCGGCCCGGAGAGGTCGATTCTTCCGCTGAGAGGTCCGGTACCCGGTCCCGCCGCCCGCCGGGTCCGGCCCAGACCCTGCGCCGGCGCACCGGCGTGGGGGGCGAGATACGGCCCGCCGCCCGTCCCCATGGGACGGAGCGGCCGGGGCGGGGCGGACACGGAGGACGATGCTGTGTACATGGGCGAGACAGATCCCTTCGTGCGCCGACAAGTTACGTGCGCCAACCCGGCCGACGGCCGTTCGGCACCCTGGGGAGTACCTAGGGCTGCCGGGCGGGGTGGCGCTTTCCTACCTGACACCGGGTCACGGGTGGCAGACCATCTGGCGGACCCTGGCGAACCCTGGCGAATAGTCACAGCGCATCTGACAGGGGGTTAGTGTCAAGTCAGCCGAGAACCTGGGGGCTTGACGTGACCGGAGAACCCAACACCCGCCTTTCTGACCTGTTCGGCCTGGCCGGCTGGTCCAAGGGCGAACTCGCGAGAATGGTGAACCGGCAGGCGGCGGCCATGGGCCATCCGCAGCTGGCCACCGACACCTCGCGGGTCAGGCGCTGGATCGACATGGGGGAGTCCCCCCGTGATCCCGTGCCCGAAGTGCTGGCAGCCCTGTTCACCGAGCGGCTCGGCCGTGTCGTGACCATCGAGGACCTCGGGTTCGGCCGACGCGGGCGTGTGGGGAAACGGCGTGACGCGGGGACGGAGCACGACCCCGACCAACTGCCGTGGGCGCCCGAACGGACGGCAGCGGTCCTCACCGAATTCACGGGAATGGACCTCATGCTCAACCGACGCGGCATGGTGGGCGCGGGCGCCGCGCTCGCCGCCGGCTCAACCATCGCCGGCCCCATGTACGACTGGCTGCGCAGCAGCCCCGCTTCCGCGGCCGACGCGCCACGCGCCAACGATCCCCAGCACGCCGACCCCGCCGGCTTCGACCGGTACGAGGCCGCGCCCGTGGGCTCCGAGGAGATCGAGGCCCTGGAGCACTCGGTCGAGGTGTTCCGCGCCTGGGACGCCTCCCGCGGCGGCGGCCTCCAGCGCAAGGCCGTCGTGGGCCAGCTCAACGAGGTGGGCGGCATGCTCGCCTACCGCCACCCCGACCATCTCCAGCGCCGCCTGTGGGGCGTCGCCGCCAACCTCGCCGTCCTCGCGGGCTGGATGTCCCACGACGTCGGCCTCGAACCCACCGCCCAGAAGTACTTCGTCATCGCCGCCCACGCGGCCCGGGAGGGTGGCGACCGGCCGCGCGCCGGTGAGGCGCTCTCCCGCGCCGCACGTCAGATGGTCCACCTGGGCCGCCCCGACGACGCCCTCGACCTGATGAAGCTGGCGAAATCCGGCTCGGGCGAGGAGACCCTGCCCCGTACGCAGGCGATGCTGCGCACCATCGAGGCCTGGGCACAGGCGGCGATGGGCCGGGGCCAGGCCATGCGGCGCACCCTCGGCGAGGCGGAGGAGCTCTTCGTCTCGGACAAGGGTGACGTACCGGCACCCAGCTGGATGCAGATGTTCGACGAGGCCGACATGCACGGCATGCAGGCTCTGGCGTTCCGTACCCTGGCCGAGCACGACCCGGCGGCCGCGTCCATCGCCCAGCGCCACGCCAAACAGGCCCTGGAGCTGCGGATCAACGGGCGGCAGCGCTCCAAGATCTTCGACTACATCTCGCTCGCCTCGGCCTGCTTCATCGCCAACGACCCCGAACAGGCCGACCGGTACGCCCGGCTCGCTCTGGTGTCGATGGGGGAGACCTCCTCGCACCGCACCTGGGACCGGCTGCGCGAAATGTACCGGCTCACCGGCCAGTTCGCGGGGTACGCCAAGATCCAGGACCTCCGCGAGCAGATCGAGCTCTCGTTGCCGCAGAGTCCCGTGGCCAAGAAGATCAGGGGTACACGGGCCTGATTTCCGTACGCGCCCGCCGGCGGAGGCCGTAACCGCCGCGGGCGGCCACCGTCATGACGCTCCGCCAGTCCTGAACGCCGGTCCCGCGCTCCCTCACGCCCCGATCCGGGCGACCAGCACGCACGCGTCGTCCAGGCGTTCGGTCCCGCCGAACTCCTCGACCACGCCCCGCACGCACTCCTGTGCGTCGCGGGCCTGTGCGAAACGGGGGGCGAGGGCGAGCAGCTGCTCCGGGCCCGCACCCCGGTCGCTGCGCCGCGTCAGGCCGTCCGTGTGCAGCACCAGCACGTCGCCGGGGAGCAGCCGTACCTCGTCCTGTTCGTAGGCGGCCTGGGAGGCGGCCCCGAGCAGTGCCCCGTCGGGGGGTGGCAGCTGCCGTCCCGCTCCCTCGCGGAAGAGCAGGGGCGCGGGGTGCCCTGCCTGCGCCCAGGAGAGGAGGCCGGTCGCCGGGTCGAAGCGGCAGCACAGGGCGCTGCCCAGGGCGGGCTGCACGGATGTTTCGAGGAGGTGGTCGAGGTGACCCATCAGGGCGCCGGGCTCGATACCGGCGACGGCCATGCCGCGCACCGCGCCGAGCAGCATGGCCATGGCCGAGGTGGCGGGAATCCCTTGCCCGGACAGATCGCCGACGGTCAGCAGGGTCCGGCCGTCCGGCAGCTCCATCGCGTCGTACCAGTCGCCGCCGATGAGGCTGCCGGCCGCGGAAGGGAGGTGGTGGGCGGCGATGTCCAGGGCGCCGGGCGCCGGGGACGGCAGGAGCAACGAGCCGCGCCATGGCGGCAGGGCGGTCTCCTGGAGCTCCACGGCCGTCCGGTGTTCCGTGCGCTCGGTGTGCTCGTCGCGCCGGGCGGATAGCCGGTTCCGGCTGACGGTCTCCTCGCTGCGGCGCAGCTCGCCGACGTCCCGGAGCACGGCCCACATGGAGGCGGTGCAGCCCTCGGAGTCGAGGAGCGGTTCGCCCGTCATGTGCAGGGTGCGCACCTGGCCGTCGGGGAGCACGATGCGGAACTCCCCGTCCATCGGCTGGCCGTCCACGAGGCAGCCCGTCACCATGGAGGTCAGCTTCGGCTGGTCGTCGGGGAGCAGTACGGACGGCAGGTCGTCCAGGGAGAGGGGCGGTGAACCGGGAGGCCGGCCGAAGATCTCGTACAGCTCCTCCGACCAGCTGACCTCGTCGGTGAGGAGGTTCCATTCGGCGCTGCCCACCCGGTTCGCCGAGGGGCCGGCCGGCGCGTCGCCCGCGGTCGCGCGGTCGTCCCGGGCCATGGAGCGCTGGGCCGGCGGACCGGCCTTGAGCTGGCCCAGATGCTGGTCCAGGTTGTCGAGGTGCTGGACGGCCAGGTCGCACAGGGCGCGCTGCCAGCGCGCCTGGGGGGCGTCCTCGTCGGTCACCGCCGTGTTCCGCCCCACGGCGTCCACGTCGTCGCGCAGTCGGCGCGCGCGGTGGATCAAGGCGTCGACGGCATCGTGCGCGGGGGGCTGTGGTGCGGGGCGGTCCGCGAACAGATGGGACGGCATCTCGTACTCCGATACAGGCGCGGTGCGGCCGGGTCTCAGGGGGCGGCCGCTCTCGACTGTCGCACAGGCTGCGGCGGCCCGTAAGGGATTCGACCACACTCGATGCGTTGTTGCTTCTGGCATATGCCGCAGGCCGTACGGGAGGGGCGAGCCTCCGAACGGGCGTACGGTTGAGGGGTGTTGGCCTGTCCCTGCGGCATAGGCGCCCGTGGCGAACGGGCCGAAAGGGAATGCGCGTGCGCGGCGGCCGGGCCGCCCGGCAGGATCCTGACGATCCCGGGAGCGGGCGATCCCGGCGCGGGAATGCCGACGGGGTGGGCCGCGTTACCCCACCAGAACGAAAACGAATCCCATTCCCGTTACGGGGGCGGGGTCGTCGAGCGCCACGGGAGGCGCCCATGGCACGCAATGGACTCAGGCCCGTAGTGACCCTCCGGTCCACCGCGGGAACGGGCAGCAGCTACGTGACCCGCAAGAACCGCCGCAACACTCCCGACCGGCTGGAACTGCGCAAGTTCGATGCCGCCGCCGGGCAGCACGTCCTCTTTCGGGAAGCCCGCTGACTGCACGGAAGAGCCGCCGCACGTCACGTCACCGCCGTCGGCGGTGAGGAAGGAACGCATCCATGAAGCCCCGTATCCACCCCGTCTCCCGCCCCGTGGTCTTCCGCGACCGCGCCGCGGGCGTCGCCTTCCTGACCCGCTCCACTGCCGACTCCGGCGTGCGCGTGACATGGGAGGACGGCAACGCCTATCGCGTCATCGACGTGGAGACCTCGTCGGCCGGCCACCCTTTCTACACCGGAAGCCGGCAGGTGCTCGACACGGCGGGCCGCGTGGAGCGGTTCCGGCGTCGCTACGGCACCGATGAGGCGTCCCGGAGCTGACCGCGCAGGCCTCCGGCTGACAGGGGAACCGGGGATTCCGTGCCGTGGATCACATCCATGGGGGCGGGTCCCCGGGAACAGCCCGAGATGGTTTATCGTTCATCTATACGTGGGTGTGAGGGGGACAGTGTCCCCGGGCCTCACCAACAGCCCATGGGGAAGCTCGCTCAGCCGAAGCCCCATGGAGCCCCTCGCCGAGAGGCGACCGCCCTTCGCACCCGCACTCAAGCCGCCCCGGCTGGATTCCCCCGATCCGGCCGGGGCTTCCCCGTATCCCGGCCCCCGCCCCACCCGGGTTCGAGGACCGTCGCTGCCGCCACCAGGACCACCGCACCCAGTGCGGCCCCGGGGCTCCACAACCGCTCCGTCAGCGCCGCGAGCGCCGCCCCGGCCACCACCGCCCCCAGCCGGCCCAGCACCCAGCCGTCCCCCGGCTCCAGCTGCCGCGCCGCCGCACGGCCGGCGAGAGAGGTGAGGGTCCCGGTGAAATAGTTCGTCGGCGTAACCCGGACGCGCCCCTGGAGGCCCATCGCCAGCGACACGAGGGCCAGCAGCCCGAGCCGGTCACCGTACGACGCCACCAGGCCGAACCCCCACAGTGCGGCCGCCGCCCCGAGCAGGACGACCTCGGTCATCAGCATCACCCGGAGCCGCCGCCCCGGCCGCCGGGCCATCACCGCCCCGGCCGCCGCCCCACAGACGTACGCCGTCAGGGCGGTGACCACCCGCAGCGCCACACCGTCCTCGCCCGCTCCGGCCGCCGAGGCCCCGAGCAGGACCAGATTGCCGGTCATCACCCCCGCGAAGACCTGGCCCACACAGAGGAAGGCGAACGCGTCCGCCGCCCCGGAAGCCGCGGAGAGGAGCAGCAGCGCCCACGCGCCGTGCGGGGAAGGGACGTCGGCCCGTGGCGCGGCGGAAGAGGGGGGTGGAGGCGGGGGAGGGGAGTGCACGCGAGCATTCTCGGTACGCACGCGCTCCGGTGGCCCGCGCCGCGCTGGATGCGGCGCGCCGCTGTCCGCTGCCTGCCCTCGGCGCTCCGGCCGGGCGGGCCCGGGATCGGGTCACATCGTCTCGTGGAGGTCCTTGGCATAGTGCTCGATGGCCGGCCGGTACTGCTGCACGTGCCGGTCCTCACTGGTCGACGCCACCACCCGCAGCAGCAGCTGCATCGCCTCGTGGTGCTCCTCCGTGTTGAACAGGGCCATCGCCAGGAACGTCTTGAGCGCCCCGTCGTCCGGGAACTCCCCGACGCCCCGGCGCAGTGTCTCCACGGCCTGCCCGTACCGCCCCAGCACCCGGTAGGTACTGCCCAGACCCAGCAGCGCCCCCCGCCGGTCCTCCGCGCCGAGCCCCGTCCCCGCCAGGCTGCGTTCGTAGTACGCCACCGCCTCGGCCTCCAGGCCGAGGACGTCGTGCACCCACGCGGTCCGGAAGGCCACCTCCGCGTCGTCGGGGAACTCGGCGGTCAGGGCGAGCAGCCGCTCGCGCGCCTCCCCGGCCCGGCCCTCCTCGCGCAGCCGGTCGGTCTCGGCCAGCAGGTCCTTCTTCTCATGTGCGCTCATGAGGCCCATCGTCGCAGGCGACACCGGACGGCCGGGCGTTTTCGAGACCCGGGCGTCCATCCGCGTGTGTTCCGCCCCCTGCGTGGGCACCTGTCCGCCATGACTGCAGAGACGAGACCCCGTACGCGACAGGGGACATGGGCACGCGTACTGCTGAGGGTGACCGTCCTGACGGTGGTCCTGCTGGGACTGGTGGCGTTCTCCGTCCTCCTGGCCAAGGTCACACTCACCCCCTCGCCGGCCTCCGAGGACATCGTCACATCGAATCTCCGGCCGGGCCGGTCGCTGCGCCAGTACGCCGAGGACTACACCTTCCTCGCCGCGTGCAAGCAGGCGGGCGGAAATCTGCTGCTCGGCGTGCCCTTCGGGCTGCTGCTCCCGTTCCTCGTGCCGCGCCGCCTGCGGATGATCAGCATGACGCTCCTGACCGCCGCCGCCATGGTCCTCGTGGAACTGGTCCAGGGCGCCCTGGTCACCGGCCGCGCCTTCGACATCGACGACGTCATCCTCAATACCGCGGGCGCCCTGCTCGGCTACTTCCTGCTGGGCCGCCGGATCAGCCACAGCTACCACGCGCACGCGCACACGCCCCGGACGCCGGCGGAGGAGCCGCAGCCGAAGCCGGTCGTCGAGCGGACGGCGTCAGGGACCCGGACGAAGGCACCGTCCAAGGCCGGGGCGCGCACGGTCGGCACACGCCTCGGACGGTCCACGGGACCGAGCGCGCGCCCCACCGGGGGCACCGAGCGGCCCGGCCCCGGTCGCGCCCTGCTGGACCGGCTCCGCAGGCGCTGACGGCCCGGCCGGAGGGATCGGCCGGCGCCCGGTGGAGGTCCGGATGCACCCAGGGCCTGCTCATCCACGTCCACAACCCCGAGGCTGCCCTGTTCTTCCTCAGCATCCTGCCGCGGTTCGTCCGCGGCGACGGAACACCGACGTCGGATTCTCTTCCTCAGCACTCTCGACGTCCTCATCGGCGTCGACTACTGGTTCGCCCTGGTCGTCGTCGCCGCGCGACTGCGGACACTGCTCGCCGTCCCGAGGTCCCTCGCCGCTGGGAACTGACAACCGGGTGGCTGTTCATCGCCGTCGGTGCCGGCGTCGGCGTCGGCGTCGCGGCAGGCTGACTGCTGCCACGCCGCCCGTTCGGCTCGGGACCGGTTGCGGGCCGCCCCGTCCGGCCGCAGCGTGGGGGCACGTCCGGCGTGAGGATGCCGTACGGACCCCCTGCCGAGGAGGAGCGACATGGCCGATGGCCGGTGGAGCCCGGGCCGTAAGGAGGCCGACGCCGACGAGTTCAGGCCCGTCCTCGACATCGTCGAGCCCGGCCGCCAGCGCCGGCTGACGGTCCTGCTACGCCTGCTGCTGCTGATCCCCCACTTGATCGTGCTGTTCTTCCTGCACATCGCGGCCTTCTTCACCGTCATCGTGGGGTGGTTCGCAGCGCTGGTGCTGGGGCGGCTGCCCGACCCCGTCTTCCGGTTCCTCGCCCAGTTCCTCGGGTACGACATGCGCGTGTCGGCGAGCCAGATGCTGCTGATCGACCGCTACCCGCCCTTCGCCCTGACCCCGCCACCGGACTTCCCGGTCCAGATCGGTGTACGGCCGACCGCCCTCAACCGGCTCGCGGTCCTCTTCCGGATCTTCCTGATGATCCCGGCGGCGATCGTGCAGAGCCTCGCGGTCTACGGCTGGTGGGTCCTGGCCTTCGTGTGGTGGGTCATCACACTGGTCCTCGGCCGGATGCCGCGCCCCCTGTTCGAGGCGACCGCGGCCACCCTGCGCTACCGGATGCGGTTCTCCGCGTACGCCATGATGCTCACCCCGGCCTACCCCAAGGGGCTCTTCGGCGACGACCTCCCCGTATCGCAGGGGCACTCCCTCTCCGCCACCCGGCCGCTGGTCATGAGCGGCGCGGCGAAGGGGCTCGTGGTGCTCTTCCTGGTGCTCGGCCTCGCGGGCAACGTCACCACATCGCTGACCACCACCACGACCTCCGACGACACCACGGAGCTGTCCGGTCGCCCCCAGTCCCCCTCCCGTCTGTAGCCGTCTACCCGAACTGGCCCATTCTGTGGGGGAGATGGGTTGAAAACCCGTCGGCGGGTCACATGCAGTCCATGACGTCCAGCGACGCAACCACGGATCCGGCCGCGCAGAGCGGGAAGAAGCGCACGGCCCGTCCCGTTCTGCGGGGAGTGCTGAAGGCCGTCGCCATCGGTGCGGCCGTCCTGGCCCTGCTGTTCGCCGGTGGCCGGCTCAGTCTGCTGCCGGGCCTCGACAGCCTCTTCGGGGAGGAGACCCACGACCGGTCGGGCCCCGCGGTCCTCAAGTCGATCCAGGACATGAGCGCGTACGAGGCGGCCTCGGGCAACTTCCAGGTCGTCGTCGACCTGGAGAAGGACGCCAAGTTCCTGCCCGACGCGGTACGCGGCACCCGCACCCTGTTCGTCGGCGCGGGCACCGTCGGCGCCTCCGTCGACCTGGGGAAGGTCACCGAGGACGGCGTCGTCGTCGACGAGGACCGCACCACCGCCGAGATCCGGCTGCCCCACGCGGTGCTGGGCAAGCCGGCCCTGGACCCGGACCGCTCCTACGCCGTCTCCAAGCAGCGCGGGATCCTGGACCGGCTCGGCGACCTCTTCTCCGACAATCCGGGCAGTGAGCAGGCGGTCAACCAACTGGCCGTCCGGCACATCGGCGAGGCGGCGAAGGAGAGCGGGCTGACCGCCCGCGCCGAGAAGAACACAACGGACATGCTGAAGGGACTGCTCGGCTCCCTCGGCTTCGAGCGCGTCACGGTCCGCTACGGCGACGGCCGGAGCTGATGGGGCCCGGCGACCCGGCCCGCTGACCGCCCGTCGCGGCCGTGCCCGGCCGTCGCCCATCCCGACACGTACAGCCACTCGTACCGCTACCTTGACGCGTAGACGACGCCGAGTATGGTCCAGGCCAAGCGCAAGGCCTTTCGGCTGCGGGTCATCAGGCCTGTCCGGCAGGGTCTTGCAGTCCTTCGCACCTCGTAGGCCCCACACTCGCGCAGAGCGTCGAGAGCCCCAAGGGCCTCACCAGCTGCAGCGGCGGAAACAGCGGATTCGCCGAGCTCGACGACGACTCCAAGGGCTGGACGGTCACCCCGGTGAACCGCTCGCAGCAGTTCGAGTGGAAGCTCACCGCCCGGCAGTCGACCAGCACCTGGCAGTACTTCACCGGCGGCGAGAAGATCGCCGAGTTCGACGACGGCTGCGCGCAGCCCGGCGCGACCGTCACCCATCAGGTCGACTTCGGCAACAAAACCGGTCAGCAGAAGGTCCTGGCGGTCTGGAACATCGCGGACACCTCGAACGCCTTCTACGCCTGCATCGACGTGAACGTCAGCTAGCGGCCGGCCCTGTCCGCCCCTCGCGCCCCGGCCGGGCCAAAGCCCCACCCGGCCGGGGCGCGATGCTGCTCCGGCCGGGGCCGCCAGAGTCCCCGCGGTCCGTCGTGACCGGAAAACGGCATGGCGCAGATGCTCCAGGTAGCCGAACGGTTACCCTTCGACAGCTGTCTGATTGATCATCAGTGATCGAGGGGATTCCTGAATGAACCGCATCCGCACCGTACTTGCCGCGCTCGGCATCACCGCCGGACTGATCACCGCCCCCGCCGCGAACGCCGCCCCGCCGCCGGATGCCCCGGTGGCCGCCGAGCGGCACGAACCCTGCACCGGCGAATACCGCGGTGACGCCCGGCTCGGCCCGAAGTGGCTGCCCAACAACCGCCTCGCCCCGGTCGGCCCGCTCCTGAAGGGCTACCAGCGCACCGGCGACCTCGCGCCGCAGGCCTTCCTCAAGAAGTACTGGGAGGGGCCCGCGGACAGCGGAGGCTGGAAGTACCCGCCCAACGACGGCTTCGGCGAGGTCAACGGCGAGATCGACAAGGAGCCCTCCAAGCTCCGCCCCGGCCAGCGTCTGGACCGCTTCGGCTCGGAGTACGGCGGCTACCTGGCCCCGGCCGGTGACGCCTACGCCGAGCGTGCCCTGCCCCCGCAGAACCTCAACACCCGAGAGGCGGCGACCCCTTGTGACTACCGCGTCTACAAGGTGGCGAAGCCCTTCTGGGTCTGGCAGGGCAGCATCGCCCCCTGGTTCGAGCAGCCCGGCGGCGGCCAGCAGATCAAACTCGACCCGGTCTTCCTGAACCCCGGCGAGGGTGAGCGGCTGAACGTGAAGTGGCTGCTGGACCACGGCTACCTCACGCCCGCGGGCGCGTAATCCCCATGGACCGTCAGACGTTGCACGCCGCCCTCATGGAGGCCGGGATCCCCGGCGGCTACTACCGGATCGAAGGCGTCCACGAGCCGGTTCCCACGCCGCCCGACTTCCTCTTCGTGCGACGGGCGGCGGACGGCGGATGGGAGACCGGAGGGCACGAACGCGGCCGCGACGAAGTCCTCGACCGCCACCCGGACGAGGCCGCCGCCTGCGCGCATCTGCTGCGGCTGCTCGTCTGACCGCCCGTCGCGCTCCCTTTGCCGGTCCGGCAAAGATCCTTGTGCGGGCGGTGAGCGCCCCCGAATGATCGTGACCGGGCGGCCGGACTCCGGCCCGGCCGCCCGACCGACCCGTCACGACCGCCCCGTGCCCCCGGGGCGCCCGAGGAGGAACCGTGCCGCAGTCCCCGATGGACCACGCCACCCCGCCCGGCGCGGTCCACCGACTGGTGGACACCCCCGGCGGCCGCATCCACCTGGTCGAGCAGGGCACAGGCCCCCTCGTTCTTCTCGTCCACGGCTTCCCCGAGTCCTGGTACTCCTGGCGCCACCAGCTCCCCGCGCTCGCCGCCGCCGGATACCGGGCCGCGGCCATCGACGTACGCGGTTACGGGCGTTCCGCCAAGCCCGCCGCCCCCGACGCGTACCGCATGCTCGCCCACGTCGCCGACAACACCGCCGTCGTACACGCCCTCGGCGAGGAGACCGCCACGGTCGTCGGCCACGACTGGGGCTCGCCCATCGCCGCCAACAGCGCCCTGGTCCGGCCGGACGTCTTCACCGCCGTGGGCCTGCTCAGCGTCCCCTACACACCCCGGGACGAGAACCGCCCCACCGACGGCTTCGCCCGGATCGGCGGAGACGAGGAGTTCTACGTCAGCTACTTCCAGACCCCCGGCCGGGCCGAGGCAGAGATCGAACGGGACGTACGCGGCTGGCTCGCCGGCTTCTACACCGGGCTGACGGGCGGAGCCCTCACCCCCGCGGAGCACGCCCGTCTCTTCTTCGTACCCCCGGGAGCGCGCCTCGCCGACCGCTTCCCCACCGGCCCACTGCCCGCCTGGCTCGGCGAGGCCGGCCTCGACGTCTACAGCGGGGAGTTCGAACGCTCCGGCTTCACCGGCGCCCTCAACCGCTACCGCAACGTCGACCGTGACTGGGAGGACCTCGCCGCCTGGCACGGAGCGCCCGTCACCCAGCCCTCCCTGTTCCTCGGCGGCTCCCTCGACGCCTCCACCACGTGGATGGCGGACGCCATCGACGCCTACCCGGCCACCCTCCCCGGCCTGTCCGCCGCGCACATCCTCGAAGGCTGCGGCCACTGGATCCAGCAGGAACGCCCCGACGAGGTCAACCGGCTGCTGACCCAGTGGCTGCGCGGTCTGCGGTAGGGCGTACCCCGTCGGCTCCGCGCGGCACAGGGCGCGCAGCTCGGTGAGTGCGCCACGGCGGGCGTCCGGCAGCTCGGCCGGGTACGGATCGACGTCTTCAGCGCTGCTTTGCACCATGAGCCGATCCCCAGCGGGTGGCGCGCGTGTGTCGGAGCAGGGTTCGCGCGGGCCAGGAGGCGAAGGTGAACGGATGAACTGTGCGAACATGCTGGCCGAGGCGTTCGAGCGGGTCGGGGAAGCGGTCCATGCGGCGGCCGAAGGACTCTCGGCCGACGACCTCAACGCCCGGCTCGACGACGGAGCGAACTCGGTCTCCTGGCTGATCTGGCACCTCACCCGGGTCCAGGACGACCACATCGCCGACGCCGCCGGCACCGGCCAGGTCTGGCACACCGGGGGCTGGGCCGACCGCTTCGGGCTCCCGTTCGACGAGACGGCGACCGGATACGGGCACAGCAGCGAAGAGGTCGCCGCCGTCCGCGTCGACTCCGCCGACCTGCTTCTCGGCTACTACGACGCCGTCCACGAACAGACCCTCGGCTTCGTCCGCGGACTGGATGGCCGCGCCCTCGACCGCATCGTCGACGAGGCCTGGTCTCCCCCGGTCACCCTGGGTGTCCGGCTGATCAGTGTCATCGCCGAAGACCTCCAGCACGCGGGCCAGGCGGCCTTCGTCCGGGGCGTACGGGAACGCACGTGAGACCGGGGTGCGGAGGGAAGGACTCCGCACCCCGTGCACCCTCCAGGCAGCGGTGCCATACTCGGAAGCAGTCCGCCGCAGAGGGTGTCATCGTCCGAAAGGCGACGCGTCATGAGCTGGGCATCGTGGACGACCAGCGGTGTCTTCGCGGGAACAGGCGGAGTCCGCACCGAAGAAGCCGGCATCCTGAGCGGAGACCTCACGGTGCACACGACGTGGTCCGAGGGCCAGGCGTCGGTGGCCGTGCAGTACAGCGGCTCGTCGGACTGGTTCACCCTGGCGGGCAGCCCCGTGCCGTGCGCATCCGAGGAGGAGAGCCGGGCCTTCCACCAGAGCGTGGTCGAGGCCGTGCGTGCCGGCGACGGGGCCACGGTCCCGCCGGACGGCACCGCCCCCGCCTCCTAGCGTTCCGCCCTCGCCTCCGTCCCGGCGTCCGCACCCGGAGCCGGGACCCGCCGCATCCGCCCCGCCCCATAGAGTGACCCGACAAGATCCGTTCCCCACCGGGGCGGGTGAGCGGGACACGGGGCGAGGAGCGGCGTAATGGTGCGTGCGGGTGCACGGCGGGCGGGGACGAGAAGACACCGGCCGTTCTGGGTGGAGCTCCCGCTCCTCGTCGGGATCGCCCTGGTCCTGGCCCTGCTCATCAAGACCTTCCTCGTCCAGGCCTTCTCCATCCCGTCGGAGTCCATGCAGAACACCCTGCAGAAGGGCGACCGGGTCCTCGTCGACAAGCTGACCCCGTGGTTCGGATCCCAGCCGGAACGGGGCGAGGTGGTCGTCTTCCACGACCCGGACGGCTGGCTCGACGACGTGGCCGTGGACCCGCCCAACGCCGTGCAGAAGGTGCTGAGTTTCGTCGGCGTGATGCCGTCGGCCGAGGAGAAGGACCTCATCAAGCGGGTGATCGGCGTCGGCGGCGACACCGTGGAGTGCGCGGGCGACGGACCGGTGAAGGTCAACGGCAAGGCTCTGGACGAGCCCTACGTGTTCCCCGGCAACACCCCGTGCAGCAACGACGACAAGGGCTCCTTCAAGGTCACCGTCCCGCAGGGCAAGCTCTGGGTGATGGGCGACCACCGGCAGGCCTCGGCGGACTCCCGCTACCACAGCGACGACCGCAACAAGGGCATGGTTCCGGTCGACGAGGTCGTCGGCCGGGCCGTCGTCATCGCCTGGCCGGCCGGCCGCTGGAACACGCTGCCCGTCCCCGCCACCTTCTCCGAGAACTGACAGCGGGAATCCGTCCGGGGCTACCCGGGCCGGCCGAACCCGCGTACGTAGCGCCACTGCCACGGGGTCTCCACCGCACGCGGGTGATACCCGCGGCGGACGAACGCCACCGCCTCCTCGGCGGGGACCCCGTCCAGCACGGCCAGACACGCCAGCGCCGTCCCGGTCCGCCCCATCCCGGCCCCGCAGGCGACCTCCACCCGCTCCCCGGAGGCCCGCCGCCATACCTCCTCCAGCAGCTCCCTGGCCTGCTGCGGGTCGGCCGGAAGCCGGAAGTCAGGCCACCGCAGCCACCGTGACTCCCAGCCGACAGGGGGAGGCGTACGCCCCAGCAGATACACGGCGAAATCCGGCTCGGGTCCTTCGGGCAGGGGGTCGCGCAGGCCCCGGCCGCGTATCAGGCGCCCGGAGGGCAGTGTGAGTACGGCCCGGTCGGCCGCGTCCCAGCTGTCGGTCATGCCGGTCAATCTAGCGACCGGAAGCGGACCCGGAGCCGGGAACGGGGCACAGGATCAGAGATCTCGTGCCCCGTTCCATCGGCGCGACGGGGTCAGGCGGTCACACCCACCCGGGAGTCGGCGGCCGTGGCCCCCGCCTCGTCGGCAGGCACCGCCACCGACCGGCGGGCGCCCTTGAGCAGGACGACCAGAGCGGTCGCCACGAGGGTGCCCGCGGCGATCGCCAGCAGGTACAGGAACGGTTCACCGATCAGCGGGACGACGAAGATGCCGCCGTGCGGAGCGCGCAGGGTGCACCCGAAGGCCATCGACAGCGCACCGGTGACCGCGCCGCCCGCCATCACCGAGGGGATCACCCGCAGCGGGTCGGCGGCCGCGAACGGAATCGCGCCCTCGCTGATGAACGACGCGCCCAGCACCCAGGCCGCCCGGCCGTTCTCCCGCTCGGCCTTCGTGAACAGTTTCTTCCGTACGGTGGTGGCGAGCGCCATCGCCAGCGGCGGGACCATACCGGCCGCCATGACCGCCGCCATCACCTTGAGGCTGCCGTCGGTCGGATCGGCGAGACCGCCGACCGCGAAGGCGTACGCCACCTTGTTCAGCGGGCCGCCCATGTCGAAGCACATCATCAGGCCGAGGACGACGCCGAGGATGACCGCGTTGGAGCCGGAGAGACCGTTGAGCCAGTCGGTGAGGGCGCCCTGCAGAGCGGCGATCGGCTTGCCGACGACGATGAACATCAGGAATCCGACGACCGCCGACGCGACCAGTGGGATCACCAGCACCGGCATGATCCCGCGCAGAGTGGCGTGGACCGGGACCCGCTGGATGGCCATCACCACCGCACCGGCCAGCAGACCGGCGACCAGACCGCCGAGGAATCCCGCATCGACGGTGAGCGCGATCGCCCCGCCGACGAAGCCGGGCACCAGCGCGGGACGGTCGGCCATCCCGTAGGCGATGTACCCGGCCAGCACCGGCACCAGGAAGCCGAAGGCGGCGGAACCGATCTGGTTGAGCAGCGCGGCCCAGCTGTCCGCCTGGCCCCAGACGAAGTGGTCGGCGACCGACTTGGCGTCCACGATCTCGTAGCCGCCGATGGCGAACGACAGGGCGATCAGCAGACCGCCCGCCGCGACGAACGGCACCATGTAGCTCACGCCGGACATCAGATACGTACGCAGCCGGACCCCGAAGTGCGCACTGTCCGCACCGGATCCGTCGTCCGCACCGGCCTCCGGCCCCTCCCCGCCCTGCGATACGGCGGCGATCTCACCGCGCGCCGCCTTGCGGCGGGCCTCGGCGATCAGCTCGGCGGGCCGGTTGATACCCGCCTTCACCCCGACGTCCACGAGCGGCTTGCCCCGGAAGCGGGCCTTCTCCCGCACCTCGACGTCGTGTGCCCAGATGACCGCGTCGGCCCGGGCGATGACGGCGGGGTCCAGCTTGCTGAAGCCGGCCGACCCCTGGGTCTCCACCGTCACCTCGACGACCTCGGCGTGGCCGGCGGCCGTGAGGGACTCGGCGGCCATGTAGGTGTGCGCGATGCCGGTGGGGCAGGAGGTGACGGCGACGATCCGGAAGGGGGTCTCGGTGGTGTCCTCGGCGTCATCGGCTGCCGGTATCGGCGTCGCTGCCTCGGGCTCCGGGGCTTCGGGCTCCGGTGCCGGTTTCTCGCCCCGGATCAGTGCCGCGACCCTCCCCGGGTCATCCCCGGCGCGCAGGGCGGCGGTGAACTCCGGGTCCATCAGCCTGCGGGCCAGCCCCGACAGGATCGTCAGGTGGTCCTCGTCCGCCCCGGCCGGCGCGGCGATGAGGAAGATGAGGTCCGCCGGGCCGTCGGCCGCGCCGAAGTCGATGCGCCGGGCGCTGCGCCCGAAGGCCAGCGTCGGGGCGCTCACGTGCTCGCTCCGGCAGTGCGGGATGCCGATCCCGCCGTCGAGGCCCGTCGGCATCTGCGCCTCGCGGGCGGCGACATCGGCCAGGAAGCCGTCGAGGTCGGTGACGCGGTGTGCGGCCACCATCCGCTCGGCGAGCGACCTCGCGGCGGCGTCCTTCGTTTCGGCGGACAGATCGAGGTCGACCAGTTCCGCGGTGATCAGCTCACTCATCGCGGTGCTCCTTGCTCGGGGACCGCCGTGCGGCGGTGCGGAGGGATGGAAAGGCGGCGGGCTCGTAGGGGACTGCGGCGGTCATCGGGCGCTCACGGGGCGGGCTCCGTCAGCGGGCGGTCCAGGGGGACGTCGGCGCTCGACGCGACCGCGGACAGGTCGAGGTCGGCCGGGGTGGGCATGAGGCTCCCCGCCAGCTGCACCGCCGCCGCCCCATGGGCGACGGCCGAGGCGAGCGCCTGCGGCCCCTGCCCGCCCGCCGTCAGGAAGCCGGCGAGCGAGGCGTCCCCGGCGCCGACGTTGCTGCGTACGGTCGACACGCGGGCGGTCGCGAAGTACGACCCGGCCTCCTCCACCAGCAGCTGCCCGTCGGCCCCCAGGCTCGCCAGCACCGCCCCGGCCCCCCGCTCGCGCAGTTCCTCGGCAGCCTTCAGCGCGTCACCCACCGTGGTGAGCGGACGGCCGACGGCCTCGGCGAGCTCCTGGGCGTTGGGCTTGATCACGTCGGGCCCCTGCCGGAGCGCGGCGGTCAGCGCCGCGCCGGAGGTGTCCAGCGCGATCCGCGTACCGGCCCGGTGGCTCCGCGCGACCAGCTCCGCGTACCACTGCGGCGGCAGCCCGCGCGGCAGGCTTCCGCAGCACGCGATCCAGTCGGCGTCCGCGGAGCGCGTGCGCACGGCCTCCAGGACGTCCTCCGCCTCGGCGGCGCTGAGCTCGGGCCCGGCGGCGTTGATCTTGGTGAGGGTGCCGTCGGGTTCGACGAGCGTGACGTTGATCCGGGTGCTGCCGGTGACCGGTACCCCGGCCGCCTCGATGCCGTGCTCACCGAGCAGCCGGGCGAGGAGCGCGCCCTCCGGCCCGCCCATCGGGGCGACGGCGACCGTGCGGTGGCCGGCCGCCGCGACCGCGCGGGAGACGTTGACGCCCTTGCCGCCCGGGTCGACACGGTCGGCCGTGGCCCGCAGGACGGTGCCGCGGACCAGGTCCGGCAGCTCGTAGGTCCGGTCCAGACTGGGGTTGGGGGTGACGGTGAGGATCATGCGCGTACTACTTCCGTGCCCCGGCTCTCGATGGAGCGGGCGTCGTCGGGGCTGAGGCCCGTGTCGGTGATGAGGAGGTCCACGTCGGTGAGGTCACCGAAGCGGGCGAAGTGCCGCTGCCCGAACTTGCCCGAGTCGGCGAGCAGGACGACCCGGCGGGCGGCCTTGACCACCGCGCGTTTCACGGCGGCCTCGGCGAGGTCGGGCGTGGTCAGGCCGCTGTCGGGCGAGAAGCCGTTGGTGGCGAGGAAGACGACATCGGCGCTGATCTCGGCGTACGAGCTGAGTGCCCAGGCGTCGACCGCCGCCCGCGTCCGGTGCCGGACCCGGCCGCCGACCAGGTGCAGCGCGATGCCCGGGTGATCGGCGAGGCGGGCGGCGACCGGCAGCGCGTGCGTCACCACGGTCAGCGCGGCGTCGACGGGGACGGCCGCTGCGAGCCGGGCCGTCGTGGTCCCGGCGTCGATGATCACGTTGCCGTCCGAGGGGAGCTCGCCGAGCGCCGCCTGCGCGATCCGGTCCTTCTCGTCGGCGGCCACGGCGTCGCGCTCGGCGAGGTCGGGCTCGAAGTCGAGCCGCCCGACCGGGATGGCACCGCCGTGCACCCGGCGCAGCAGCCCGGCCCGGTCCAGCGCCTTGAGATCCCGCCGGACGGTCTCGGCGGTCACCTGGAACTCGTCGGCCAGGGAGAGCACCTCGACCCGGCCGCTCTCCTGGGCAAGTCGGAGGATCTCCTGTTGACGCTCCGGTGCGTACATGTGGTTTCGTATCCGTTTCATGCCCGACTCTGTGGTTTCGCGCTCAGGTTACGTGCGGGGTTCGGGAAAGTAAACACATTCGGGCTGAGAGTGGGCACGGGTGGACATGCGAGAGCGCGAGGTGCGTGGTCATGGGCGCATACGTCGGCGGGGCGCACCGCTCATCGGTGCGCCCCGCCTGTGACCGTCCGCTCAGCGCCTCTGGCGAACGCCCCCGCTCAGCGGCCGGGCGAGCAGCGGTGTGCCGGGGACCTGGTGTCCGCCGCTGGCGAGCATCCGCACCTCACCCCGGTCGCTGATCTCGGCGCGGACGATCCCGGTCTCGTCCTCGTACACCGGTGACCCACCCGCCCCGGTCCGGTCGGTCAGCCGGACGGCGACCACGTCGTCCTCCGCGCCGGACATCTGGAAAATGAGTTCGTAACGCTCCGTGTGCTCCATGACAGCCTCCCGGCGGGGGCATGACGACACCGGCCCCGATCCCATTGTTCCGCATCCGGGTGCGTCCCGCCCGGGGGGCGGCGGGGGCTTCGCGACGGCCAACGGGCGGAGGTGTCCGGTCGATCGGGTGACTGTGGCCGGTGGGACAACATGACTGGTCGCCGGTAGGGCTAGGCATGCGTACATGAGACTTGAGCCCCGACGAAACAACCGTCTTTCCCTACGCTCCCGCAACCTCAGGGCGTCCGGTGCCGCCGCCTGTCTGGCGGCCGCCGCTCTCCTGCTGACGGCATGTGGTCAGAGCTCGGACAGTGCGACGTCCGCGGCCACCGAAGCCGCGAAGGTCCTCCCGCAGAAGACGACGGCGTCCCCGTCGGCCACCGCGGAGCTGACCGAGGATCAGCAGGAACGCAAGAGCGTGCTGGATGCCACCAAGGTCACCTTCGACGACGCGGCGACGACCGCCGTCGGCGAGGTGGCCAACGGCAAGCTCGTCGATCTGGACCTGGAAGGTGTGGACGACGACGACCGCGACGAGAGCCCCAGTCCGACCGGATCCGGCACCCCGACCGGCAGCCCCAGCCCGACGGGCACCGCGAGCCCGACCGGCAGCCCCGCCGCGACCGGTTCGCCGAGCGCGAGCCCGGGTGCCGACGGCCCCGTCTGGGTCGCGGAGGTCGCCGAGAAGGACGGCACGGTCCACACCGTGCGCATCAACGCGGTCGACGGCAAGGTGATCGAGGCCCGCGTCGACGCGGACCAGGACGCCGAGGACAAGAAGCAGACGGCCGAGTGGCTCACCCAGGCCACGCAGACGCCGGAGCAGGCGGCCAAGGTCGCCACGGAGAAGAAGAAGGGGACCGTCACCTCCGTCGGCCTGGACGACAACGACGGCAACGGCGTGATCTGGTCGGTCGACGTGGTCGGCTCCGACTGGAAGAAGACCACGTTCGACGTGGACGCCAAGAACGACACCATCGTCCGCGAGGAGACCGACAACGACTGACCGTCTCGGTGGTGCGTCCGCGAGGACCCACCACCGCGTGAAAGGGGTACGCCGGACACCCGGCGTACCCCTTCTCCTATGCTCCGTGCGGCTTGCGCCGCTCCAGCAGCCGGCAGACGAAGTCCTCCTGGAGGCCGCGGAGGGTGGCCAGCAGCCGTGGGTTCGTCGTGCTGTTGACCTGGGAGGTGAGCGAGACGGTCAGCGACCGCTTGCCGTCCTTGGTGGCCGCCGCCAGCTGCGTGTAGCCGGGGAAGTTGCCGGTGTGGCCGTACACGGTCCCGCACCGCGTCCGGTACGCGAAGAGGGCGGGCCCGGCCTCGTTGCGCCCGGGACCCGCCGGTTCGGAGCTGCCCGCCACGAATGTCAGCTGCCGGCGGCGGACCGCCGGGCCCAGGTCCCGGCCGCCGGCCCAGGCGCGGATGAAGGTGCCGAGGTTCTCGGGCGTGGAGACGATGCCGCCGGACGCCCACACCCCGGAGGCGCCGATCGCGGTGGAGAGGTCCTCCGGCGGGTTCGGCGGGTCCACGGCGTATCCGTGCAGGTACGGCTCGGGCAGCCGGTAACCCTGGGGCAGCGAGGTGGCGCGCAGCCCCAGTGGCCGGTACACGATCTCGGCCAGCAGCTGCTCGTAGCGGGTGCCCGTCGCGGCCTCGGCGACCAGGGCCACGGCGATGTTGTCGGAGTTGGAGTAGCGGTACGCCGAACCCGGCCGGAACCGCAGCGGTTCCCCGGCGACGTACCGCAGCAGCTTGCGCGAGTCGAACCGCCGGCGCGGATCGGCCGTGAGCTCGGCGATGAACGTGGGGGCCTCGGTGTAGTCCGGCAGCCCGCTGGTGTGGTTCAGGAGCTGGGCTACCGTCACCCGGTGCCAGGCGGCGGGGAGACGGGGGAGCCACCGGCCGAGGGTGTCGTCGAGCGAGAGGCGCCCCCGGTCCGCCAGGTGCAGCGCGACCGCCCCGCTGAAGGCCTTCGCCACGCTGGCGATCCGCATGTGGTCCGTCACCCGTGGCGGCCGGCCGGTGCCGACCTCGGACGTACCGGCCCGGTACACCTCACCGCGACCGCCGGCCGTCAGTACGGCGATGGCCCCCGGCGGTCCGCCCGGGGTGTCGACGAGTGCCTGGAGCCCGCGCTGCAGCTCGCGGTCGACCGGGCCGTGCGGGCCGTCGCCCCCGTCACCGCCCGCCCGGGCCGGGCCGGTCATCAGCCCGGCGAGCGAGGCGGCGGCCAGCGCGGCCACGACGGCTCTTCGCCGCAGCGGCCGGGAAGGGGCGCGCAGAAGGGGACGAGTGGGCACGGGTGTACCTCCTGGAGGCGGGTCGGGGCGGTGGGCCGGGCCCCAGGAGGAGCGGGCGGATCGGGCCGGACACCCCCCGGGGGGCCCGGGCCTGATCCCCCGGCAACTCCCTGGCCGACGGCTGCCGTGCGCCCAGCATCGGGTGGCCGGGCGGAGCCCGCCCCCGGGGTGGACCATCCGGCCGTCTCCCCGCCCCCTCGTCTCCCCGCCTCCCTCGTCTCCCCGTCCCCCCAGGAAGTGCCGGTCACCGGGCCGGGGAGGCGGCGCGGCAGGTCGGGAACGTACCGCTGCCCCGGCCGGGCGCCGAACATGACGTCCTCCACCGGCTCGAACCCCGCACGGGCCGGCACCGCACGGGAAACCCCGTGGTCGAGCGTCGCCTCCGCCCGCAGCGCGGTGAGCCGCTCCGACGGGCGGTCCCGTTACGAGGGGAGTTGCCGCTCCAGGGCATGGGCCAGGCCGCGCTCGGCGTCGTCGGCCGAGGCCCGGCGGTAGGCCCTTTCGTACGCCGTGTTCCCGGCCGCCTGCCGGGCCCGGAGCTCCCACTGTTCCCGGATCGCCCCGAGCTCGGGGGTGCCGCGGTGCGGGTGGCCGATGATTCGCCAGTAGGTGTGTCCGGTACCGGAGGTACGGGCCGCCGCGACGCCGTCCCCCTGGGAGGCGATGGCTCCGGCCAGCAGGTCGAGGCCGAGGGCGATGCCGAGGCTGTCGTGGAGCTCGTGCTTGCTCGCGAGCATCGCGCGGGCATGGTTCTCGGCCTGGCGCGGGCGGCCCTGGAGGAGGTGGATGAGGGCGAGCTGGTGATCGGCGTAGGCGCGCCCCCAGTGCTCGCCGAAGCGCAGGCTTATCCGCTGGAGCCGCGTCGCCTCCTCGTACGCCTCGTCCAGGCGGCCGAGCGCGGACAGGGCGAAGAGGCGTATCACCCGGCACCGCATCTGGGAGGGGGCGTCTGCGGGGTCTCCCGGATGAAGGCGCAGGGCATGGTCGCTGACCAGGTGCGCGGTCTGCGGGCGGCCCATCATCAGGTAGGTGAAGCTCATGGAGTGGGCCGCCGAGAGTGCCCCTTCGGCGTCCTGGCCGAGGCGGGCGGCCTCCTCGCACTCCTTGCCGACCCGGCGGGCCGCCTCATGGTCCCCTTGGAGGGTCAGCGTGATGCCGAGCGCCCAGAGCGCGCGGGTGCGGTGCGGGCCGGCCGAGAGCGGCAGGGCCAGCACCCGCTCCAGATAGCTCCGGGCCTGGTGGAGGTGGCCGCAGCAGCTCCAGAACAGACCGGCGCACCCGGCCATCTCCATCGCCCTCTCGGGGTCCTCGGCCAGCAGATGCTCCAGGGCCGCACAGAGGTCCGCGTGCGTGGAGGCGACCCTGCGGTACCACTCGACCTGCTGGGGGCCCAGCCAGCCGGTGTGTGCCTGCACGGCCGTCTGCGCGAAGTGCCGGGCGTGCCGGTCCGTCAGGAGTGTGTCCTCCGCCAGTTCGGCGAGCCACATCGCCCCGTACTCGCGCAGCGTGTCCAGCATGCGGTAGCCCTCACCGGTCCGCCGGAGAACGGACTGCTCGGCGAGGCTCTCCAGCGCGGGGGCGATCGTCCCCGCGCCGAGGGGTCCGCCCGCGCACACCGCCTCGGCGTCGGCCGTCATGATGACGCCACGGAAGACGGAGAGCCGCGCCCACAGCAGGCGTTCGAGCGGGGCGCAGAGCTCGTGGCTCCAGCCGATGGTGGTGCGCAGGGCGCGGTGGCGGCGGGGCCAGAGCGTGTCGTCGCTGAGGGTGTCCAGCCCCGCGGCCAGTCGCCCGGTGATCTCCTGTGCGCTGCTCTCACGGAGCTGCGCGGAGGCCAGTTCGACGGCGAGCGGTATCCCTTCGAGGCGGCGGCAGATATCGGCCACGGCGGCCGAGTCGCCGGGAGAATCGAGTACCAGGCCGGGGACGACGGCGGCGGCGCGGTCGTGGAAGAGCCGTACGGCCTCGTCGCCGTCCTCGCCCGCGGAGAGCGGGGGGACTTCCAGGGCGTGCTCGCCCTCCGCGCCGAGCGGCTGCCGGCTGGTGGTCAGGACGGTCAGCCCCGGCGCGGCGGAGAGCAGTTCGCCGACGAGCTGCCGGCAGGAGTCGACAACGCGCTCGCAGCAGTCGAGGACGAGCAGCAGGCGGCGGTCGGAGAGCCATTCGCAGAGCGCGGCCACCGGGCGGCGAGGGCTGTGGTCCAGCAGTCCGACGCCGTCACAGACCGTCGTGGTGAGCAGCTGGTCGTCGTCCAGATGGGAGAGGTCGGCCCACCACACGCCGTCCGCGTACCGGTCCCGGACGTGCCCGGCGGTCTGCAGGGCCAGACGGCTCTTGCCGACCCCGCCGCTCCCGCTGAGAGTGACCAGCCGGTGATCACGAAGTGCCCGGTCGATGCTGTCCAGTTCGCTGTCGCGGCCGACGAAGCTGGTCGTCACGACAGGGAGGTTGCCCATCACGCAGGCCATCCTGCCTCGCTGGGCCCCGCGGCCTCCGTGCATAGCCAAAAGCAGTCAGAAACGGCTGACAATGCCTCCTGTCCGATCAGAAGTTGACACGTGCGGAAGGTGGGGTCGCAGTCGGCCGGACGGTGGGGCCCGCAGGGGTCAGAGAACGCCGGCGAGCGACACCAGAGCTCCGAGCGGGTCCGGCCCGACCGGGGTGAGGACGGCATCGGTGACGCCCGCCGCACCGAGCCCGCCCAACCGGGCGCGAGCCGCCTCCGGCGTACCCGTGACGGCGAGCCGCTCGACCCAGGCATCGGGCAGACGGCGGACGAACTCCTCCCTGGTCGCGCACGCCGCCCGCAGCTCCACCAGCTCCGCGGCGAACGGGAGCGGGGCGATGTGGGCCTGCCAGTCCGGCTCGCCGATCCATTCCAGCCCGGGCCGCGCCGCGGCGAGCGCTGCCTCGGGATCGGCGCCGACGGAGCCGATGTTGTACGCGACCAGGCGGTGCGGGCGGGCCGCGCCGATGTGCGCCAGGGCCGCCCGTACGTACTCGGGGGCGACGGGCTCGGCGAGGATCGTCCCGTCGGCCACCTCACCGGAGACCGCGAGGGACTTGGGGCCCCGGACGCCCGCCAGGATGTCGGGCACCACGTCGGGCAGCGCGCCGCGCTCGAGCCGGACGCCGTCGAGGTGCACGTACCGCCCCCGCACCTCCGGGCCCTCGCCCCGCAGCAGTGCGCGCAGGGCGTCGACGTACTCGTGGAGGAGGGTGAGCGGGCTCTTGGGCCACTGGCCCACGCTCCGCATCCAGCCGGGCATGCCGTGTCCCACGCCGATGTCGGTCCGGCCGGGGAAGAGCTGGGCCAGGGAGGCGACCTCCATCGCCGCGAACGCCACGTTGCGGGCGCCGGCGGGCAGCAGCCCGATGCCCACCCGGATCCGGGACGTGGAGGCGAGCACGGTGGCCGCCTGGGTGATCCCACCACGGAACCCGAGATCCTCCACCACCCACACCGATGCGAACCCCAGCTCCTCGGCCCGGCGCGCGAACGGCAGGATCAGCTCGGTGGGCAGATCGCGGGGCAGCAGGACGCCCACGGAGGGGGAGGGGGTGGGGGAAGGCACAGGCGTTCTCCTCGGGATCTCGGCGTACGGATCAAGGTCTCCGCGTATCGAGAACCTAGCGAACGCGGCCCGGCGGACCAAGAGGCCAGGGGCACCGATGCTCCTGCTGCCAGTCAGACCCCTGCGTTACGTTGCTGCCATGACGAACTTCGTACTCGTGGCAGGCGCCTGGCTCGGCTCGTGGGCGTGGAGCGATGTGCTGCCCGACCTCCGTGCGGCCGGGCACGGGGTGCACCCGCTGACGCTGTCGGGCCTCGCCGACAAGCAGGGGGTGAAAGCCGGACAGCAGACCCATGTCGACGACATCGTCGACCACGTCGAGGGCCTCGACCTGCGGGACGTCGTCCTGGTCGGCCACAGCTATTCGGGCATCCCGGCAGGCCAGGCGGCGCAGCGGATCGGTGACCGGTTCGCCCGCGTGGTCTTCGTCGACTCCAACGTCCCGGCCGACGGCGAGTCGTTCCTGGCCGGCTGGCCGGCGGGGCGGGCGCAGGTCGAGGCGGCGATCGCCGCGAACGACGGCTTCTGGCCGCCGGCGGTGGCCGACGACTTCGCCGGTCAGGAGCTCGGCGACGCGGACATCGCCCGGATCGCGGCGGGGGCGACCCCGCACCCCGGAGCGACCCTCGCCGAACCGGCCGTCCTGGCGGAGCCGCTCGACGCGCTTCCCGCGACCTACATCAAGTGCCTCCTGGACGGAGCCGAGCCGAGCGGCGACGTGGCGGAGCTGCTGAAGGGCGAGCGTTGGGAGCTGGTCACGATGGAGACCGGCCACTGGCCGATGTTCTCCCGGCCGCGGGAGCTCGCGCGCGTCCTCCTGGAAGTGGCCGGAGCGGGGCGATGACGGAGCACCCGGAGATCACGTACATCGGGTGTGCCCGGTGCGGCACCCAGATCGCGGGACTCGACGGCCGCTACGCCTGCTCGGGCTGCGGCTGGGTGAACGAGTGGACCGAGGGGCACCGGCCCCTCCCCGGCGCCCGACGCCGGCGCACCCAGGGGGCGCCCGCGCCGCGCCCACAGCAGCCCTGAGCGCGACGGAGCCGGCCTGAGCGCTGTGCGACGCGGAACCGACCCACCGGACCGCACGGCGGCGTCGAGCGCAGAAGGAGAGCACCTCCATGCCCGGACCCCACACCCTTGTCGCGGCCTTCCGCGGGCCCGTGGGTGCTCTTCGAGGACGAGGAGACGCTCCTGCCGACGGAAACCTTCCTTCACGCCTGCGGGGGCGGGGCCCGGAAGCCGTTGCGGCAGGTCCGGCGGCGTCTCGGTCCCCGGACCGGGAATCGCGGCGTCCGCCGCCCACCACGTACACTCGCCCCCGCTCCGCCGACCGGCGGGGCTTTCGCACCAGACCGGACGGGGAAAACCGTATGAGTTCCGCAGACAGCACCGAAGCACCGATCTACGCCGGCCTCGTGGAGGAGCAGGGAGACGTGCTCGCCGAGGTACGGCGCGTGGCCGAGGAGGTCCTGCGCGACGCGGACCGCGCGATCGACTTCGGCGCCGTAGGGTCGTCCGCCGCCTATCGCTAGGTCGGACCGCCGAGGGATGGACCATGTCCATCACGAGACGATAAACGTCGTGCAACTATTGCCATATTCTTGCGTATCCGAGGCGACGGCTTACTGAAGAACCGTCGTCGGCGAGAGTGGGTGGGGCCGCGGTCCGGCCGAGTGCTCCGACGGGGCGCCGGTGTCACCGCGGCCACCCGGCGGCCGGGCGTAAAGGCAGCCTCCGCCCCGGTGAGCGGCCCGCACGTCGGTGCGGAGAGCGCTCCCAGCCTGTCCGTGACGGACGGTGGGCGATCGGGTCATCGCGGTCGATCCGGCCCCCGTCACCCTCTCCCCACCTCATCTCCTCCGCGTTTCCCGTACCGGCCTGTCGCCCGTACCGGCCTGTCGCCCGTACCGGCCTGTCGCCCGTACCGGCCTGTCGCCCGTACCGGCCTGTCGCCCGTACCGGCCTGTCGCCCGTACCGGCC